>DASUFM010000468.1:0-4359 GCA_036274535.1 Blastocatellia bacterium | reverse complement strand
CCATACTGTTTCGCGGTCAAGAAGCCCTCCAAAGCCGCCACCCGCAAAACGTCTTTCTCCGGATCATGGAGCATGAGCACTGCGCGATCGAAAGGCAGGATCTGGTAAAGTGATTCAGTGATGGCTTTGAAGAGGGATGACCGGTCGAGATTGGTGATGATGGCATTGTTGATTTCCAGCAGCGCGGTCCGCTCTTTCAACCAGAGTTCCAACTCGTCGTGCGCTTTGCGCAACGCGGCTTCCGCCTGACAGCGCGCGGCTCGCTCTTCGGCTTCGCGCAAGGCGCGCCGCACCGCGGGCGCCAGCCGCGCCAGCCGCTGTTTGAGGACATAATCGGTAGCGCCTTGCTTGAGGGTGTCAATCGCCAATTCTTCGCCGAGCGCCCCTGAGACGAAGACGAAGGGCGCCGCGGGGCATTGTTCCCGGGCGATTGATAACGCGGAAATGCCGTCGAAGGAGGGCAGCGAATAGTCGGCCAGGATCAGATCGGGTTTGAATTCGCGCAGCGCGGCGAGAAATTCCGCTCTGGTCGCCACGCGCATGGCGGAGAAGATTATATCCGCTTTTCGCAGCTCACGCTCTATTAACTCAGCGTGGGCCGCCACATCTTCCAGAATCAAAATGCGAAGCTCTTTTTTCATGGCTGACTACTCGGGAAACTACTGGAGACGATCTTCATTCTTTCAACTCGGCGGTTTATTCACCAGCATCCAATAGAATCCCAACTGGGAAACCGCCTCGACGAATTTCTCAAAACTGACCGGTTTGACGATGTAGCTGTTGGCGCCCAGTTTATAACTTTTCACAATATCCTGATCGTGCTCGGAGGTTGTCACTACGACCACGGGAATCGCCTTTGTCCGCTCATCTGATTTGATGCGGCGCAGCACCTCCAAGCCATCCACCTTGGGAAGCTTCAAATCGAGCAGGATCACCTTTGGGCCATTTTCAATCTGGCGCTGATAGTTTGAACGAGTCGCGAAGATAAACTCCAAAGCTTCCGCGCCATCTTTCGCCACAAACACATTATTGGCCAGATTGTGTTTCCTGAGCGCGCGGAGCGTCAGTTCCACGTGTTGCGGATTGTCTTCGACCAGTAGGAGATCAACCGCATCGGCGTTCACCATGATTTTCCTCCTTTGCGCGGGAGAATGAAATAGACGGTGGCGCCTTCGCCCACTTTTCCTTCGGCCCAAACGCGCCCGCCGTGGCGATGAATAATGCGCTGGACGAATGCCAGTCCAACTCCGGTTCCAGCGAATTCGTCTTCACTATGCAGTCGTTCGAAGACGCCAAACAGCTTGTTGGCGTACTTCATCTCAAACCCGACCCCGTTGTCTTTGACATAATAGACGTTGTGACCCTCCTCCTCCGTGGCGCCGATCTCAATGACCGCAACATCTTTGGGAACGGTGAACTTGATGGCGTTGGATAAGAGATTGACGAAAACCTGGCGGACCATAGATTGGTCGCCATGGGCCGCGGGCAGCGGTTGCAGGTTAAATTGAAGCTTCCGCTCAGGCGACGTAGCGGCAAGCTCCGCGCATACATCGGCGGCAAGTTCGTTCATCTTGATCCCCTCCGGACGCATCTCCTGGCGTCCCAGCCTGGAGAAGGCGAGCAGGTCATCAATCAGTCGGCCCATATTCCGTGAATTGCCGCAAATGGTCTTGAGCAATCGTTGGCCTTCCGCATCCAGTTGATCGGAGTAATCCTCCAACAACATCCGCGAGAAGCCGTCAATCGTCAGCAGCGGACTCCGCAGGTCGTGTGAGACGGAGTAGGAGAAAGCTTCCAGTTCCGCCGTGCGCTCGGCCACGCGCTGCTCCAACTCCGCGGCGTGTTGCTCGACCTGCGCGTGCAAACGCGATTGCCGGACGGCAATGGCCAGGCCGTCAGCAACCTCGCGGGCGATCTCCAGATGTTCGGCTGTCAGGTCACTCAGGCGATCCGTGCCCAGGCTCAGCGATCCCAACAGTTCTCCGTGTGCCAGGAGAGGCACGATGAAACAGTAACGCCGCCCCATCGTTCGCAGCGCACGGATCGCCGGTGGCGGATCGGGGACGCGCTGCGCGTCTAACATATAAGTCTCGCCTCGTTGAAGTTGTTCCGCGATGCGGTTGCCGAGGGTTCCGTATGCCTCGATGGAAACACGTGTCCTGGCCTCGACAATGCGCTCGCCGTCCACATCAACCGCAAGCACCGTAGCCTCATCAGGCGCGGGGCCTTTCAGCGCGACTGTGACTCGCTTGGAGGGAACCAGGTCCCGCATGCGACGCAGGGCGACGCTGGCGATCTCTTCAGCCGATCGCGCTGCGAGAATCGAACGATCCATTTCCTGCATGATTTTCAGACGTTCAACATACAGCCGCAGCGCCTTCTCCGCGCGTTTGCGCTCGGTGATATCCGTGACGCTTCCCCGTACGAGATTACGCTCAGCGCCAGGCAGGCGCATCAAACGCACCTCGCAGTGAATATCCTCGCCCGCCGAATTGCGATGGACCCACTCGAAGACTGGCCTGCCGCCGTCAAGGGCTTCTTGGATCCTTTCGACCGCAAGTTCGCTAGCCGGACGACCGTCGAGCCCTACAGGCGAGCTTATATCTACAGGACCCAGCTTAAAAAGATCCTCTCTCTCATGCCCGAAAAGCCGAACGGAGTTTTCGTTCGCATCAACGAACAGGCCAGTGTCCACGTCCACAACAAGAATCGCTTCAGGAGCATTTTCTACCAAGGTTCGATACCGCTCTTCACTAACACATAGCGCCTCCCTTATCCGTTTAAGGTCGGCGAGTTCATCGCTCAGCCGCTCTTCACGGCTCTGGCGTTCACCTTTGACGATCCTCGAATATTGGTTAAAGAAGTCCGTCAGGCGAGGATAGTCTTGGACGAGACTTTTCAGGGTCTCCATCGTTCGCTCATCGGCCTGATACGAGATCTCCGGATGCGCCTCGATCCAGAGGTGGGCCATTTTGATGTGCGACAGAAAACGTATTAGATGTGTGTGATTTGCTGATCCCAGCAGACGACTCAACTCAGGTCGGCACCGCTCCACCCCGGGCATATTCAAGAAACTCATCTCGGCGCAGCGTAGCAAAGCTTGCTCCAAAGGAGAATTTGGTGGAGGCCAATCGTCCATCGGAGCGGATTCCGCGGCCAGCAATTGGAGTAGTTCTTCAAGGTCACAAACTGAAGCAGCGGCAGGCTCTTCTAAAACGCGCAATATCTCGTTCGCGCTTTGGCCATGGAACATCATCAGGCAACTGTGGGTGACAATACAGTAAGGGTCGGCGCAGTGGCGCGAGAGACGCGCGAAGAGCTTTTCCTTAAAAACCGTTGGCAGCGGGTTGTTGACATACGCAACAAGCGTCTGTTGCCATAGGGTCTCAAGCGCCTCCGGCGTGTCAAGCGCGGGATGGAAAAAGTTCGGAAAAAAGCCGAACAGGCGTTCGATTTCAGTCTTGATTTGCTCACTCGTTCGCCCGACTTGCATCAGGAATCTCTTGAACTGTCCCGTTTTTTTCGATTTCTTTTGAGAAGATATCACACTGTTCCGGCGCCGCCTCTCAGATGGTCGCGGATTGAAAGCGGTATCGCTCAGAAACATCCGCCGATTTTGTGAAGACCAGGAATTTTACACCAATGAAACAGGAATTGCCGTGCCAAATCGTCACGGCCCATCGACGTAACCAGTACAAGCTTTGCCTGCTTATACATAAGGATTGATTATGTGTATCCAGAGGCTAAGTACGGACAGACCACCGACACGATATTTCGTAGAACCACGAGATACCGTGTCGACATTCATGAGGGTATCAGAAAATTTGTGCGCACAAAAATTCTGACACGCCCATCTAATAAATAAGCCTTATCAACCTTTCACTTTCACGCCCCTTTCAGCCGCGCCGCCGATTGCGCTTTTGGTAGACATTGACGATGGCTTCGATGGCGGGGATGAGTTCGCGCCCGAGATCGGTCAACGAATACTCGACCGTTGGCGGTGAAGTCGGCTCGACGCGACGCGACAAGATGCCCTCCGCTTCCAGCTCCTTGAGCCGCTGGGTGAAGACTTTGGACGATACGCCCGGAATATCCGACATCAATTCGCTGAACCGTCTTGGCTCGGATCGCAGATACCAGATCACGTTCGGTGTCCACGCTCCGCACAACAAGCGCATGCAGACGGTCAATGAACATTCTTCGGGTGGCGACATCACTTTCGATTTGCGGCGTTTGATAGGCACAGGCGCTCCTTAACCCTCGAAAACGCGCGTCGCGCCTGGGATGCAGGCCGCCATGTCTCTGACGTTAGTTATATCGCTGATATTCATAATTCCCCCTTTGTAGCAAGGTTTTGAG
>DASUFM010000467.1:0-4999 GCA_036274535.1 Blastocatellia bacterium | reverse complement strand
ACGCTCGATCACGTGAAGTTTGACTTTAAAGGGTTCGGCGAAAGCGGCGAGATGAGATATAGAGAAGCTGAGATCCGAGGCGGTGAGAGCCGTGGAAGCGGCCACTCTCTCATACTCATATTGCGCTGCGCAAAAGAGCGTTCCAGCATCAGCGCGATTCTCGACGGTCAGAGTTCCGATTGTCGTTGAAAAACTGGAGGCGCCGCGTCCCAATTTCTCCCAACTAAAATATTCCTGCCACTTCGCGGTCTCGTTACGCGCCTCTTCCACTTGCTCCAAAGCTTCGTTGAAACGCGTCTCGGTGTTCACCTCAACGCGCACCGGCGCTTGTTTGGTTAAGGCCCCCCAAGCCCCCGCCAATTCATCATATTTGCGCGCGTCATAACCCACGCCAATAATCAATTCAGCGGGACGTCCGCACAAGCGCCATAGCAGCGCCGACCAGCACGTCTGCAGCCACGCGGCGACGCTCACTCTTCGCGCATCGGCAGCCGCCTTAACGGCGTCGACCACCTCGGCGCTAAGGAGCGCGTCCTGCTTTCGCCATCTGAAGATAGACGCCGTTTCGCTGAATTCATCACACCAGAATTCGAATGGTAGTGTGAGCGCCGTGGCGGCTGCCCAATTGCGCGACAGCCAGTATTTGGCGCCCGGCTCGCCCTCTTCCGCATCAAGTAACTCGTTTTGCCATTCGGAGACATCCGCATACTGCATCACTTCTCTCGCCTGGCTCCTGCCATCGCCCGCGGCTTCCCCATAAGCGGTGGCCAGTTCCTCGACAAACAGAGAGAGCGTGCGCGAATCGGCGCACAAGGCCGGCAGCGTTACCAACAGCGCATGCTCCTGCGGGCTCAAGCGCGCAAGCCGCAGTCTCAAAAGTGGCCCGGTCTCATACGCCCACGGCTGTTCGCGCTCCTGCGCCAGCAACTCTTCAAGCCTCGATTGCCGCTCGGCGCTACTCAACCCGCTCAAATCGTCGCTCCGCCATGCGCACGCAGCGCCGCCGGTGGTCACGACCTGAAAGGGCAAACGCAACCCGGCTCGACGATGGAAAACGGAGCGCAGGATTTCGTGTCGGGCTACAAGGTAATCGATGGATTGCCGTAATCGCGCTTCATGCAGCGGTCCTCGAATCAGTGTGACAACCTGGCAGTAAAATGCGGAAAGATTCTTCTGCTGAAACAGCCAAAGTCGGTTTTGCTGAGGTGAAAGCCGAAATCCTTCGACCTTTTCCTGCATGTTTGCTCCTCGTGGTAGGGGTTTTGCTTGTTATGAATTCGATTTTGCGGCGGAATTCCGACATGGAAGTAACAGGCGGCGATGTCTTATGAGGCGTCAAGAGAATGGGGCATTCATTTGAACGCGTTGACCATGCTTTGAACGTACTTTTCTTGAAGCTGTTGTTTCTGATGTTCTGGCGCCGATGCGATGTTCAGCGCCAGAAGCCTGTGGGCCGGAGTCATGAAATCCTTGAACCGCTCAATCGAAACGCCTTTTCCCAGCAAATACGGAATGATCCAAAAGTCGAAAGACCACTGCGGCAACCAGATTGACTCATCGATCGTTAGAAACATCCTGTCAATGTGCGCTATCGCTTCGAGGCTGTCCATCGTGTTATGGCTCCAGACAAATCCTTCCCCTTCAATATTGTAGGTTTCGCGATGTTGTTGAATCGGCGTCCCCTTTTCGCAATACCACATCTGAGCCCGATAATAGTCGGGCCGTGTGGCCTTAATGAATTCAATGGTCTCGTTAACGGTTTCGTCGGTTTCGCCGGGAAACCCGACTATGAACGAGCCGAATGTCAGAATGCCGTTATCGCGCAGCAAAGCCATGCCTTTCTCGTATTTTTCAATGGTCGCCGCTTTGTTCATGTTTTTTAGGATGGCCGGCGAACCTGACTCGATTCCGAGGAACACTCCCTTGCAACCGCTCCGCGCCATCAACTCGATGGCCTCTTCATCCGAGTTGCTGCATCTAAAGTAAGAGAACCAGTTGAAGGGGTAACGCTTCTTGATCATCAATCGGCAAATCTCTTTAAAGCGGGAGAGAGGCACGTTGAAGGTGTCGTCAATGAAGACCACGTTCTTGACGCCGCCGAGTTCGTGGAGCGAGTCGAGTTCAGATTCTATGGTTTCGAGATTGGCCAGCGTGAGCGCCCCGGCCCTGGTTGGGTAATTACAGAACGAACATTTGAAAGCGCAGCTACGGGCGGTTCTGGTCTGGATCGTATGGCCCAGGTCCTCATCGGAGAGGTTGCGCCAGTCGATCCAATTTTCGTCCAGCGAATTGTTCTCGGGAATTACCAGTGTTCGCCTCACCGCCCCGTTCTCAAGGTAAGCGATGTTCGGAACCGAACGGAGATCCCCCTTCTCCTTCAAACATCTGATGATCTGAGAGAGGGTGTATTCGCCTTGCCCCTCGATGACATAGATATCGGCGCCCATATCATCAAGAGCGGCTTTGAAGTCGCCGCCTTGATAGTTCCTCGCGTGGTTGGCGATGAGGGGTCCGCCGACGACGATCTTGACGCGGCTGTTATGCTTCCTGATAAATTCGACCATTTCGATAACCGGTAAATTCACCACGTAAAAGGTCGTCGTGATCGCCACGCAGAACGGGTCGCGCGCAAGGTAATCTATCAACTTCTCCTTCTCATATTGAAAGAGATTTATGTACTGCGCTTCCAGTCCTGTTTTTCTGAGAAAGTTGGTCAATTGAGCCGCCGCCAGATTGGGGATGTCGCCGGATTTGAACTCTTCCTTGATCTCCGCAGCGCCGCCGTTCATAGAGAGACTGTATGTATGATTCATGAGGCCGACATAGTCCATCTTCTTTTTGCCCAATTCGACGAAGCTGAACTTTAAATCGCGATAGGCTTCCGTGTCTTCGCCGTACTTTCGCAGAAAGCTCTCGTATTTTTCGAAAGGAACTTCGTTGTAACCGATGATTACGCAATCGAGATGTCTGGATGCTGTCATTACGCGTTCTCCTTTGAACCCGGCGCCTTGGCGCGCTCGCCTCGAATGAAATTTAGTCCTTCCGGCTGTCGAGTTTTCCGTCTTGGATATTCCCAGGTTGAAACATCATACCCATAGCGACCAGCACCTTCCGTTCGCCGCGATAAGCGCGCCGCCCGTGGGCCACCAGCATGTTCTCCACCATCAGCACGTCTCCACGCTCCCAACCGAAATCCACCGCCACACTTTCATACGCTTCCTCCACCTCCTTCATCTCCTCCCCGCTAATCCGGCCGCCATCTCCAAAGTAGACATTACGCGGCAAGCCCTCCTCACCGAACAGACTCAATAATGACTCTCTGACCCCATCCTCCAGACAACTCACATGGTGCGCCTGTATCTGGTTGAAGAACACCTCCTCGCCGGTCTCCGGGTGCCTGACGACCGCCGCCGCCCGCTTCATGGTCCGCAACCCATCCTCACCCAACCACTCCCATTCCATCCCGGCCTCACGACATTTCGCCTCCACCTCTCGTCTGTCCTTGGTGCGGAAGAACTCCTGCCACTCTACATCCAGCCCGCCGGTATAGTTGCGCACGTAGAGGACGCCTCGCCTCGCAAATTCCTCGCGCAACTCGGCTCGCAGCCGCCTCAGCGTCAGGCGCCCGTCCGCCAGTGGCGTCGCCCCTCCCTCGTCCGCCGGGCGCGCGCAATTGAACATGATGCGGCGCGGCCAGCAGTGCATCTGCGAACTCTCGTGATGGAAGAGGATCGGGCGGTCGGGCGGGTAAGGCGTCGAGTGGTAGATATGGCCGGAGTCCTGCTTGCGTGGCAGATCGCCGTAGTCGGCGAACAGGTCAGGGCAGAGGGCTTGCGCGAAACGCTCAAAGTCCCGGGCCGAGTCTATCCGAAAGCCGCGAAAGAGCACCGCGCCATGACTCAAAAGTTGTCGGTCAAGGTCAGAACGATTGAAGCGCGCCCACTCGGCCGGATCAAGGTCTGACGGCGCGAGTGGGGAGATTACGAGCGGCATGGATGAGGACGTGGGCAAATATCCAGTCTTCACCAGGTCGGTTTGCTTCAAATCGACGGCCTGCCGCCTGACGTTTTTCAATTTGTTGAGATTGAGTTGTTTTTTATCGATCATAGCGCGGCTCTGCTGAAGCCGTTCGGCTTCGGTAAGGAATTGAAGTTTATTTAAGCGGGCGCCGGGGGCTGCGACAATGCTGCGGAGAAGAGCATCATAGTGGCGAGCCAGGCGGGCGATAGTCCCCTCGTCGAACAAGTCCGTGTTGTAAGTCCAGCTAGCCATCAAGCCCTGTTTTGTTTCGAATAGACTAATGGTTATATCGAACTTCGATGTTCCGTCATCCACTTGCAGCAAATCGAGCGTGAGTCCGGGCAGTTCCAGCGGCGGCAGCGGCGCGTTCTGGAGCACAAACCATATTTGGAACAACGGCGTGTGCGTCATGTTACGTTCAGGCCGCAGTTCTTCGACCAGTTTCTCGAACGGCAGGTCTTGATGGGCATAGGCTGCGAGCGCCGTGCGCCGCACCTGATTCAGCAGATCACGAAAAGTCGGGTTGCCGGACATGTCAGTACGCAGGGCCAGCGCATTGACGAAAAAACCGATCAGGCCGTCGAGTTCGGCGCGGTTACGGTTGGCGATAGGGGAGCCAATGACGATATCTTTTTCGCCGGTGTGGCGATAGAGCAAAGTCTTAAACGCCGCCAGGAGCGTCATAAACAGCGTCGCCCCTTCCTGACCGCTCAACGCTTTGAGCGAATCGACAAGGGCGGGTGGATGGATGAACGTCAGCCTCGCCCCGCGGAAAGTTTGCGCGGGTGGACGCGGGCGGTCCGTCGGGAATTGCAACACATGGCTGCCAGCGAGCTGCTTTTCCCAGTATGCGAGTTGGGCTTCAAGCGTTCCACCATCCAACCATTCATGTTGCCAACGCGCGAAATCCGCATATTGGACGGGCAGGGCGGGAAGCGATGACTCCTGACTGTTGAAAAAGTCTCGATAGAGAACGCCA
>DASUFM010000466.1:0-2535 GCA_036274535.1 Blastocatellia bacterium | reverse complement strand
CGAGATGGAGCCGGGCACGTTCAAGGACCGTATGTTGATGGAAGGCGATCCGCACCAGCTGATCGAAGGCATGATCGTCAGCTCATACGCCATTCAGGCCGACGTCGCCTACATTTTCCTGCGCTGGGAATACAGGCTGGCGGAGAAGCGATTGAAAAAAGCCATCGCTGAAGCGTATTCGGGCGGCTATCTGGGCAGGAACATTCTCGGGTCTCCCTACAGCCTGGAGATGCGACTGCATGTGAGCGCCGGCCGCTATATGTGCGGCGAAGAGACCGGCCTGCTCAACGCATTGGAAGGCAAGCGCGCCACGCCGCGATCCAAACCGCCCTACCCACAGGTGAGCGGCCTCTGGGGCAAGCCGACCATAGTCAATAACGTCGAGACCCTGTGCAACATTCCTCACATCGTCAACAACGGGGTTGAATGGTACAAAGGTTTGAGCCTCACGGAGGAAGGCGGGACGAAGATTTACGGCGTGAGCGGAAAGGTGAAACGGCCCGGCGCCTGGGAATTGCCGATGGGCGTGACCGTCCGCGAACTCCTCGAAGAACACGCCGGAGGAATGCGCGACGGATTCAAATTCCGAGGCGCGATACCGGGCGGCGCTTCGACCGACTTCCTGGTCGAGGAACATCTGGATGTGAAGCTGGACTTCGAATCTGTCCAGAAAGCCGGAAGTCGCCTGGGCACCGGCACGATGATCATACTCGACGATCAAACCTGCCCGGTGGGTTTGACCCATAACCTCGAACAATTCTTCGCGCGCGAATCCTGCGGCTGGTGCACGCCATGCCGCGAAGGCTTGCCGTGGACGGAGCGGATTCTGCGCGCCGTCGAAGAAGGCAGAGGAGAACCGGACGATCTGGAGAGGCTGCGTTTTCATACGCAGTTTCTCGGCCCCGGCTTCACGTTCTGCGCGCTCGCGCCCGGCGCGATGGAGCCGCTGCAAAGCGCATTGAAATATTTCAGAGAGGATTTCGAACGGCACATCCGAGAGAAGAAGTGCCCCTGGAGACCGTAACTGATGAAAATCAACCACGAAGACCACGAAGAAGACGAAGAATGTCATAAAAAGCCTTCGTGCTCTTCGTTTCTTCGTGGTTGATTTTTTCGCAGGAGATTACCGGTGGCGACGATTTACGTGGATAATCAACCTCATCAAACCGAAGACGGGCAGAACCTTCTCCACGCCTGTCTGTCGCTGGGGTTCAATCTGCCTTACTTCTGCTGGCATCCGGCGCTGGGTTCGGTGGGCGCCTGCCGCCAGTGCGCCGTCAAGCAGTTCAAGGACGAACAGGACACGCATGGCAAGCTGGTTATGGCCTGCATGACGCCCGCTTCGGACGGCGCGCGAATCTCGATTGAAGACCGGCAGGCGAGGGAGTTTCGCGCAAGCGTGATCGAATGGTTGATGGTCAATCATCCGCACGATTGCCCGGTGTGCGACGAGGGCGGCGAATGCCATTTGCAGGACATGACTGTGATGACCGGGCACGATTACCGCCATTTTCGCTTCAGGAAGCGGACTTACCTTAATCAGTATCTCGGCCCATTCATCAATCACGAGATGAACCGCTGCATCCAGTGTTATCGCTGCGTTCGCTTCTACCGCGACTACGCCGGCGGGCGCGATCTGGACGTCTTCGCCGCGCATGACCACGTCTACTTCGGGCGTCACGAAGAGGGCGTCCTGGAGAATGAGTTCAGCGGCAACCTGGTCGAGGTCTGCCCTACCGGCGTTTTCACCGACAGGACGTTGAAGGAGCATTACACACGCAAATGGGATTTGCAGACCGCGCCGTCGGTGTGCGCGCATTGCGGCGTGGGGTGCAACACCATTCCCGGCGAGCGGTATGGCGAGTTGCGGCGGATCCTCAACCGCTACCATCACGACGTGAACGGCTACTTTTTATGCGACCGCGGGCGCTTCGGTTATGAGTTCGTGAACAGCCCGCGCCGGATTCGGAAGCCCCTGACGCGCCCGACGCAGAGGATGCGAGCCGATGAACGCGGCGTGGCGGAAGTTGTGAGCGGAGAAGCCGCGCTGCGACATGCGGCCGCGCTGCTCTCCGGCGACATTATCGGCATTGGCTCGCCGCGCGCTTCGCTCGAAGCGAATTTCGCCTTGCGCGCCCTGGTCGGGGCGGAAAATTTCTACACCGGCATGTCGGAGAGCGATTCGCGTCTGGTTGCGCTCGCGCTCAGGATTTTGCGGAAGGGCCCTGCGCGATCGCCCTCGCTGCGCGATGTGGAGATGTCAGACGCGGTCCTGGTATTAGGCGAAGACGTAACGAACACAGCCCCGATGGTTGCGCTCGCCTTGCGCCAGTCGGCGCGCCGGCTACCGATGAAGATCGCCGAAAAACTGAAAATACCGAAATGGGATGACGCGGCCGTGCGCGAAGCCATTCAAAATACAAAAGGCCCGATATTCATCGCCACAACCGATATCACGGCGCTCGATGACATAGCGGCTCAAACCCGCCGGCTTGCGACCGGCGACATAGCCCGCCTCGGTTTCGCCGTCGCGCA
>DASUFM010000465.1:0-3369 GCA_036274535.1 Blastocatellia bacterium | reverse complement strand
AGACATTTCCTCGACTTCGTCAGACTCTCGGCAGAGCCAACGCGAAAACGATGTTCACATTGCCCGGTAAATGCGGCGTTGCAATGGCTCCTGCTTCAACTCCTGATTCTCCAGAACGCTGCGCCCGAGTCAAAAGCCGCTGTTATCTGATTCAGACTCATTCGCATTTCAGTGCGAGCATTGGATCTATCTTCGTTGCCCGCCGCGCTGGCAGATAACTCGCTAGGAGCGCGACCAGCAACAGCAACAACGGCATTCCGATGAATGTCGCCGGATCAACCGCGCTCACGCCATAAAGGAGGCTCGCAACCATTCGCGACATAATCAACCCGCCTGTTATGCCGATAATCGCGCCGGCGGCGACAAGCGTCAGGGTCTGGCCGAGCACAAGCCGGAGCACATCCGGCGGGCGGGCGCCTAGCGCCAGGCGGATGCCGAATTCGGATGTGCGCTGGCTGATCGAGAACGCGACCACACCGTAAATACCGACTGACGCCAGGATCAACGCCAGCAAGCCGAAGACCACCAACAGCGCCGCGCCCATTCGCGCTCCCCACAATTCTTCTCCGATCCATTGAGAAATCGGCGCCGTCCTCGTCAATGGCATCGTACGATCCAGCGCCTGGACTTCGCGCCGCACAGTGGCAAGCAATTTGCTCGGGTCGCCCTCAGTGCGCACATGCAGCCAAACCCAGGATGAATAGTCCTGCAGCAGCGACTGATATGCCATCGGACGCATATCTTCGCCGATGTGTTGCGCCGTACCGCCCTTGACTACGCCGATGACTTCCTGGGAAACGTCGGCGCCGAAGAACCGGAATCGCTTCCCGACGGCGTCCTGATTCGGCCAGAAGCGATTTGCCATCGCCTCGTTGATGACGACGACCGGCGGCGTGTTCTCGCGATCGGCATCAGTGAAATTGCGACCGCGCACGAGCGGAATACCCATCGTCTCGAAATATTTCGGGCCGACGGCGCCCACGGTGGTAAAAATGCCGCGTCCGCCGCGCGACGGTTCCTGCCCCTCGACGAACACGCTTTTCGTAAATCCACCGCCCAAAGGGGCGTTCGAAGCAATGGCCGCCGAAATCACACCCGGAATTGCCTCGACCCTCTCGACCACGCGGCGGTAATGCTCCATCCCACGCGCCTTGTCGTATCCCTGCGCGTCCACGTCAAACGAAAGCGCCAGCAGCTTTTCGGCTTCAAAGCCTGGATCGATCCGCCACGCATTACCGAGGCTGCGCAGAAACAGCCCGGCGCCGATCAGCGCGACCAGCGAGAGAGCCACCTGCCCGACGACAAGCAGATTGCGCAAACTGAACCATCGGCGCCTGCCCGCCGTCTGGCCGACCTTTTCCTTCAATTCCGTGACGAGGTCAGCCCTCGAAGCCTGAAGCGCGGGCACTAGGCCGAAGATGATTCCGGCGCCCAGAGAAATGAGCAGCGTGTAGCCGAGCACGCGCGGATCGAAGCTCAGATTGATGTCGCCGGCGTTCATCCCATATGGCCTGAAGGCCCACAACAGATTGCGGCCAGCCACCGCCAGCAACAACCCGGCGCCGCCGCCGGCCAGCGACAACATCAAACTCTCTGTCAGCAGTTGCCGGATCAGTCTCGCGCGGCCCGCGCCGAGCGCCATTCGCAGGATGATCTCTTTTCTTCGCGCTGCGGCCTGGGCAAGCAGCAGATTGGCTATGTTGGCGCAGGCGATCAGCAGCACCAGACCGACGACCGTCAGCATCAACCAGCTCGCCCTCAGATATACTGATCGCTGCTGCGGCGGGATGGTAGACTCATTCAATGGGATCAGCGTGACGCTGCGCTTATCGTTGTCGTTCGGAAAGTCCTGTTCGAGGTGGCGGCCAATGGCCCGCATCGCGGTTTTGGCTTGTCGCTCAGTGACGTCGAGTTTGAGACGGCCGATTACGTTGAGAATCATCGCTCGCCGACTGTTGAACGCATCCCGGAAAACTTTGATGAAAGCTTGATCATGCATCATCATCGGCACCCAGCAATCAGGCGCTCCGCCGATCGCATCCGTTCCTTTGAAGCCTTCCGCCGCGACGCCAACCACAGTGTAGTCAAGCCCACTGAGGGTGATCGCCCGGCCGACGATCGCCGGATCGCCGCCAAATCGGCTTTGCCACGCGCCGTAACTAAGCACAACGACCGGATGAGTCCCCGGCGTACTGTCTTCTTCAGGCAGAAACGTGCGGCCGATCGCGGCTTTGACGCCGAGCAGATCGAAATAATTTCCCGTGACGATCATCCCTCCGATCCGCTCCGGTTCGCCTCCGCCCGATAAATTCAAGACGGTGTTCTGAAAGGCGATCATTCCCGTAAAGACATCGTTCTGATCCCGGTAGTCTTTGAAGTTCGGCCACGACATCGGGATGTAGCCGTCCTGAGCGCTGCGATTCTTTTCATCCGTGCCGAAGACCGACATCAACCGGGCCGGTTCCACCACCGGAAGTGGCCGCAAAAAGACCGCATTGACGAGCGTGAAAATCGCCGTATTAGCGCCGATGCCCAGCGCCAGCGTGAAAATCGCAATCAACGCGAAGCCCGGCTGCTTGCGCAACATCCGCAATCCAAATCGTATGTCCTGTAACAGTGTTTCGAGCATCGGTAACCCTCTCTGTTCGCGGTGAAGTTCCTGGGTCAAGGCGACCCCGCCGAGTTTGATAATCGCTCGTCGCCGCGCTTCTTCAGGCGACATCCCGGCCCGCAGGTTGTCTTCGATGTGCATGGCCAGATGGCTTTCCACCTCTTCCGCGAATTCGCGCTCGCGTCGCCCGCGATGGAAAATATCGAAGAGTCGAACGAACCAGCCACGTATTTTTCGAATGCTCATCAGGACTCCTGTGGCGGCGCGAAGAAGCGCGCCAGAATAGCCGTCGTCGTCTCCCATTTCTGCGTTTCTTCCGCCAGCCGTTTGCGCCCTGCGCGTGTCAGCTTGTAATACTTCGCCCTGCGATTGTTGTCCGACGCTCTCCACTCCGATGTGATGTAACCTTCCTGTTCGAGTTTCAACAAAGACGGATAGATCGTGGAGTGTGATCGCCAGCTTGTTTTCGCTGATCTGTTCGATGCGCCGGGCGATGCCGTAGCCATGCAATGGCCCCATGGCTTCTAGCGTCTTGAGCGCCATCAAGGCGAGCGTGCCTTGCCAGACATCGGTTTTCTCACTCATGGTTTTTGACTCCTGATAGTGATCCTCCTATGGGGAAGATATAGGTAGAATGGCACAGCTTATATGGGAAAGCAATAGCAGGAATCGGATTGCGGTTTTAGTCAGGGAGTTTCGAGGCTCCTGGGCGATTCCAGCCTGACTGGAAGGGATGAGCTTTTTGAGAAGATGAGCGG
>DASUFM010000464.1:0-3363 GCA_036274535.1 Blastocatellia bacterium | reverse complement strand
AGCGCTCATATTGCCTCCTGTGGATAATCCAGGGCGATTCTTATTCTTTAAATGGGGGATTGTATTGGAATTGCAAATAACAAGACTGAAAGACGAGCGTAATTTACAGCAACTTCAGTCGTTGCCAAAAGGCAAATCAGGATTTACTCTTGCTTGCGATGATCGAAAACAAACTGAAGTTGCTTCGCGAAAAGAACGCCGCGGCCGAGGCTGGCGGCGGCGCCAAGAGGATCGAGCGTCAGCACAAGGAAGGCAAGATGACGGCGCGCGAGCGAGTCGAATTTCTGCTCGACGACGGAACATTCGAGGAGTTCGACAAACTGGTCACGCATCGCTGCCGCGATTTCGGGATGGAGTCGCAACAGATTCCTGGCGACGGCTTCGTCACTGGACACGGCCTGGTTGACGGGCGCGAGGTCTTCGTCTTCGCGCAGGACTTCACCGTCTTCGGCGGCTCGCTGTCGGAGACCAACGCGCAAAAGGTCTGCAAGATCATGGACCTGGCGATGAAGGTCGGCGCGCCGGTCATAGGGTTGAACGATTCCGGAGGCGCGCGGATTCAGGAAGGCGTCGTCTCGCTGGGCGGTTATGCGGACATCTTCCTGCGCAACACGCTGGCCTCGGGCGTCATTCCGCAGATCTCGGCGATTATGGGGCCCTGCGCGGGCGGCGCGGTCTATTCGCCGGCGATCACCGATTTTACGGTGATGGTCAAAAACACCAGCTACATGTTCATCACCGGCCCCGACGTGATCAAAACAGTTACCCACGAAGAGGTCACAAAAGAAGAGCTTGGCGGCGCGATGACACACAACGCGACCAGCGGCGTCGCGCATTTCGCGGCCGAAAATGAAGAGGACTGTTTGCGACTGGTCCGCGAATTGTTGTCGTTCATCCCGTCAAACAACATGGACGATCCGCCGCGCATTCCCTGTGACGACCCCATCGAACGATCAGACGAAGCGCTCAACACAATAGTCCCAGCCGAATCGAACAAGCCTTACGACATACGCCGCATCATAGAGCTCGCGGTCGATAACGGATACTTCTTCGAGATTCAGGAGCATTACGCGCGGAACATCGTCGTCGGCTTCGCCCGCCTGAACGGGCAGCCTGTCGGCATAGTCGCGAATCAACCGGCCTATCTGGCCGGCGTGCTCGACATAGATGCGAGCGTGAAAGGCGCGCGGTTCGTGCGCTTCTGCGATTGTTTCAACATCCCGATCATCACCTTCGAGGATGTGCCGGGATTTCTTCCGGGAGTCAATCAGGAATACGGCGGCATTATCCGCCATGGCGCCAAGTTGCTTTACGCCTACGCCGAAGCGACCGTGCCCAAGATCACCGTCGTCACCCGCAAAGCTTACGGCGGCGCCTATTGCGTGATGGGATCGAAACACGTTCGAACTGACGTCAATTTCGCTTATCCTACGGCCGAGGTCGCCGTGATGGGCGCCGAAGGGGCGGTTGGAATTCTATATCGCCGCGAGATCGAAAGCGCCGCCGACAAAGTCGCGGCGCGGCGCGAAAAGATCGAAGAGTATCAGGATAAATTCGCTTCGCCTTACGTAGCCGCAGAGCGCGGCTTTATCGATGAAGTGATCGAGCCCAGATTCACGCGCCAGAAACTGATCCGCGCGCTGAAGATGCTGGAAAACAAGCGCGACGCCAACCCGCCGCGCAAACATGGCAATATTCCGTTGTAAGCCGGCCACGGAGACACAGAGACATAGAGAAGCAAAAATGGCGAACTCCTTTCTTAACTCTCTGTGACTCTGTGGCTGATTCTGACCATCATTCGATTCGCAACGCCGGAAGCAACGGCGAACGAACCGCCGCTCTAACCGCCACCAGCGACGCCGCCAGTCCGGTCAACAACACGGCAAGCAACAGCAGGCCGAGCGACACCGCCGACAATCGCCCGCCGCGAGCGACAAGCGCCGGAATGATCGCCAGCAGCGCGCATAAAACTCCGGTCAACAATCCACAGCCCAGCAGCAGAGCGTTTTCCGCAATCACCATCAGCGACAGGTGCGACGGCCGATAGCCGACGGCGCGCATCAACGCCATTTCGCGCCTTCGCTCCAGCACGTTGCGCAACAGGACCGTGGCCAGTCCGAGCGTGCCCAGCAACAATCCGAGCCCACCCAGCGCTTGAAACGTCGAGAGGTAAGTGTTTTCCACCTGATGAAATCCGGCGAGTTTTTCTTCAGTCCCGATCGCGTCGAAACCGAAGTCGGAAAGTTTGTCTTCGAGCGCGGCGGCGATTTCCGAGGATTTCTCCGGCGCGCCGTCGATCAGAAAGAAGCGATAACCTTCCTGATCTGGAAACAGCTTCTTGAAGTTCGTTTCCGACATCAGCAATTCGCCTTGAAAGACGCTGTCGGCGAGCGCGGCCACAACGCGCAGCCTGACCGGCGCGCCGTTGCTGGCGTTGATCGCCAATTCATCTCCGAGTTTGAGATGCAGGACGTAAGTCAGTGAATTGGCGTCGCCGGCGACCGGAATTATTCCTTCACCCGGATTCGCATTGAGCATGGTCCATGGGTTTTGGGAGTTGGCCTTCTCCTCAACGGCCTGCGCCAGCGATGATTGAAACGCAAATCGCGATTCTCCGATGAAGCCTTCCGGCGCGCCGAGTATCCGCGGGTTGCGCGGCTGGTAAAGATTCAAACAACTGGCGTCGTCGCCGGGCCGCAGCCGGAATCGCGTGATCTTCACGCCGGCCAGTTTGTCGTCGTTGAGATTCAGCTCATCTCTGCCCTGCTCGCTGTTCAGATCGTGAACAATAGGCAGCAACGATTCGGCCATCAGGGGATACCCGCCATTGCCGGAATTTCTGTCGAGCGCGGACGCGCGCCCGTCCCGCCGAAAAGCGTCAACCGAAACGATGATGAAGGCCGCCGAGGCGATTAACGCGATGCACAGCACGCTGCGGCCGGGCCGCGCTGTGGCGTTGCGAAAACCCATACGCGCCATGGGCCACGCGCCATGGCCCTGGATGGTTCGCTTTCTGTCCGAACGCAGCCACGACGACCAGAAAAAAAGAATGGCGATGAGCAGCATTGTTCCCGCGCCGAAAAATCCTCCGGCCTGCCCGATCAGATTCAACGCGGCTGCAATCAGCAAAACGACTCCCAGTCCGCCGAAGATGAAAATGAGGATCGAAGATCGAAGATTGAAGATCGAAGATCGTCCTGCGCGTAACGACTTAGTCTTCGATCCTCGATCCTCGACCGAGCCGGTCAACAGGCTTCGCGGAGATAACCGCCTCAACGACCTCAGCGTCCACCAGACGCAGATGAGCGCGGTCGCGATTCCCGACAATGCCCCGATCAGCAATGACTGCGGCGTGACTCGCAG
>DASUFM010000463.1:0-3437 GCA_036274535.1 Blastocatellia bacterium | reverse complement strand
AACTAAAGAATAGAAAAACGATGAAGGGCGCCGGTATGAACTTTCGCATAATAGAACGACATAAAGTAAATAGGACAGATCGGACAAATAGGACAGATAAGACAGATATATCCTATGTCCTATCTGTCCTATCTGTCCTATCTGTGCTATCTCAGTTAATTCGAATCCCCGGTCTGCGGGTCGGCTTTCTTTTTGCCGAAAGGCTCGGAGATGAAGCCTTGCGCCGTGGCCTGCGCGTTATCGTAATTGTTGCCGTTGCTGATCGCCTTGTTGTATTCGGCGACGGCGCGTTCGCGCTGGCCGATGGAGTCCCAGGAATTGCCGCGATAAATGTATGACCAGACCTCAATCCAATTGGGCCTGAGGTTCCCGTTCAACGCCTGATCGAAGGCGTCCAGCGCCTTGTTCCAGTTGCGCTGGGTCATGTAAACCAATCCGAGGTTGTACCAGGCCCAGGAATTCCCGCGATTGAGCTTGATTGCGGCCTGGAACTGCTGTTCGGCCTCGATGTATTCCTGTTCTTTGAAATGCTCTATGCCGCGCCGCACAATGACGCCTTCACGCAACTCCGGTGAGCTGCGCATGATCTTCACGTCAGGGTCGACGATCACCTCAATCGGTTTGCTCTTGGTCGTGATGTTGAAATCCGCGGAAGGGCCTTTCATCATCAAGGTCTGCCGTTCCGGCCCCGCCTCGGTTCGGAGTTGTATGTCGATGGGCATCTCAAAAGTGTCCAGGTCCTGCTTGACGGTTCCGGGGACGCGGAATCCGTCCTTGTTGCGCAGCACTTGATAATCCGAGCGGAATTCCGGCACGCCGGTCGACTCGACCCACTGCCCGAAGAAGAAGCGCAGATTTCGCCCGGCCGTCTTTGAGGCCAGAGCCTCGAATTCATCGATCGTGGCATTCCTGCCTTCATTTTTAGCGTAATAATCGGTGAGCATCTTATCGAACTTCTCTTCGCCGATTAACTGGCGCAGCATGTTGAAGACCAGCGCGCCCTTGTTAAAGACCACCGAACGGTAAGGCGCGGTTTGATCGTCAAGATCTTTGGGCGCGTTGCGAATCGAAGCCGATTGCTCGAAAGCCAGCGCCTTCTCCAACTCGGCTTGAACGGTCTGTTGGTAGAGCGTCGCGTTCTCGTTGTCCTGCGCGTAAAGCAGCGTGCTGAATTCAGACAGCCCATGCCACAGCCATGCCTCGTCGAACGACTTCAACCCGACCGCCTGTCCCCACCATTGATAAGCCACCTCGCGCGCCAGCTTTTCGTCAATCCCCGAAGACAGCGCGCGCGGCGAAATGAACATGACGCCAGGGCCGGAATAAGTGTCGAGCGTTTCCTCGTCGGTCTCGGCGACGACCAGACGGTTGCCGAAGGCGTAGCGGCCGAACTTCGACGAGTAGAATTCCAGATGTCTGCCGATGACATCCGCCGTGTGATCGGCCCATTTCTCATCGCCGGCTTTGACGTAGACATCGACCGTGAATCCGCCGCGATTAACGCTGCGCTGGATATATTTGGCCGCCGCCAAACTGCCCGGCAGGACCGGTTTCGAGCATGTGAATGACCAGGTCTCGAACTCTTCCTTGGTCTTCGGATCGGTTAGCGGGACCGGGGCTATCGGTTGATCGCTGTAACCCGCGACCAGCACGCCCTTGGGGACCTTTACGTTGATTGCGTACGTTGCGCGGTCGCCTACGTATTCGTGAAAGGGGAACCATCGCGCGGCGTAGAAAAGATAGGAGCCCTGTTCGCCGACATTTGCCAGGCGAGCGTTTGAGATCGGCCCGCCCTGCGGCGATTCAAGGGCGCCTTCGTATTCAAACGCCAGCGTCAGGGGTTGTTTGGCGGTGACCACCTCACCCAGATCGATGCGGACATTCATATTTTCGCGGTTGTCCTGAATGAATTGCAGGCCGTCCTGGGCAGGCTGTGGGGCGGCTGTTCCTTTCGCATCTTTCACCCTGGGCGGAGCCGGTTTGGAAGCCTGTGTGCGGCCGGCTGAAGCGCCGGCGCCTGGGGCTGTCGCGGCGTCTTCAGTTACTCGCGTGATGCGACTGATCGTGAGCGACCCGTTCATTTCAAAAACGACCGACCTTGTGTCGGATTGCGGAACGAACTTCACTTCGGCGCGAGCCTTCAGCAACTGGGACGCGGGAATCAGTTCGGCATCGATCTTGTAATGTTGAACGTCAATATCCGCCACGCCCTTTTGCGCATTCACACTGAAACCGGACCTGAAACCGGGCCAGAAACCTGGGAGACCGGCGGCCAGCGCGAACGCCAGCGTCACAAACGCCCCTAGCGAAAATATTTTTTTCATTGTATTTGTCCCCACTTTTTTTCTTTGCAAGCAATCCAGCTCTTTCTTAAACCGCGCTCTTTGTCTACAAAATTTGCGTGAATTATAACATCAAGACAGGCTTTTGAAAGATTAGCCCACCGCATTATCTTTGCCTCACGATCATTAGGGGTGAACGATAAATACGAATTATCTTGCATCGCGGATTGTGTCAGCCGATCCGGCTCGGCCCCAGGACCACAGCGCTGTAAGCGACCGCGACTTTCGAGTTTCTGTTCGCGTAAGAATGTTTCTGATCGCCGCGAAACACGATCACGTCGCCTGGAGAGAGGTCGTACTTTTCGCCCGAAACCACCAGTTCCACCCGGCCCGACTCGCAGGCCAGATATTCCCTCGTTCCCAGGCGATGAGGAACCCCGGTCATATGGGCTCCGGGTGGCAGTTCCAACCGGTCGAGTTCCAATCCCTGCAGATAATCTGGCAATAGTTTCCTGACCAGCGCGCCTCCGCGCTGTTTCCTGGGAATTGAATCAGCGCGATAAAGTTTCGTCTGGGCCTTCGGCGGGCTGATCAACTCTTCCACCGGAACCTGCAGCGCGGCGGCCACTTTAGCCAGCACCGAGACCGTCGGATTGGCCGCGCCCGATTCCAGGTTCGACCAGGTGGGCCGCGGTACGCCTGAAATCCTCGCGAGCTGCTCCTGGGTCAGATCCCGGCTCTGCCGCAATTGCCGGATGTTCTGCGCAATATAGCCTGCTATCGCACTGTCGTTCATAGCCGTCCAATTATCATTCCGCTAATAGATTGTCAAACGGGACGATATATCAACAGTGAACGCGCATGATCAGGTTCGTAGTCCCCGGCCTTCAGGCGGAATGGTTTGGATTCACGGAACGGATCGGCGTCTGAAGCTTCCGCCTTCAGGCCAATGAGATTAAGTTACGAATAGTGGGCGTAAATCGTAACGGCGGGGCCTTTGGAGGCGCCGTTGCTTGGAACCGCTTTGGTAGTCATCCTGGATCCCACACACTTCGGGGACGAAAGACCCGGTGGGTTCTCTCTGATCATTGTCGAAAAATCGAAGCTGACTACCAAAGCGGTCCCGAACGCCCGCACTCCAAAGGCTGTCGCCAC
>DASUFM010000462.1:0-6825 GCA_036274535.1 Blastocatellia bacterium | reverse complement strand
TCCCTTTCATGCGCTTCCACACATAATGAAACTCATCCCTGCCCGCCCACATGTTCACGCCCGAACCGGTGATGGCGTATGCCTGCTTATCGGCGTCGTAAACGACAGAGCCGGGCTTGGCGGGATTGCCTACGTCTTCGTGGCTTTCAAATTGCCCCACCGGTTTCTCCTGCGCATTGGCGAAAGCGCACAGCGCCGCCGCCAGCATGATTGATATCGTGAATGATCTTTGAAACATAAGTCTCCCTGGTTTACGTCAAAAGCGCATTGTCAGGCCTCCGCGCATCCTTCGGATCGGCCCATCGGTTATTGGGAATTGTCGGCGTCCAGCCAGGTCTGAGCGGGTCCTGATCGTAAGGGTATGAGCCCAGCCGCTTGTAAAGCTCGCTGTATTCCGCGAGTTTGTCGCGGTCCAGCCGCACGCCGAGTCCCGGCGCGGCCGGCGCCGCGATGGAGCCGCCTTCGTATGTGAATTTGCCGCCTTCAATGATGTCGTCGGTCAAATGATGATAGTGCGCGTCGGCCGCGAACGTAAGGTTCGGGATGACCGCGCCCAGGTGCAACATCGTCGCGAGCTGGATGCCGAGTTCGCCGGAGGAATGCACCGCCACGCCGAGTTGAAAGGTCTCGCAGACTCCGGCCGCTTTGACGCAGGGACGGATGCCGCCCCAGAAAGTCGTGTCGAGCAGAATTACGTCCACCGCCGTGTCCAGCGCGTTGGCCGCGAGTTGCTCGAAATTGACGACCACCGTGTTGGTGGCCAGCGGCATACGCGTTTTCTCGCGCGTGCGGCGCATTCCCGCCAGGCCGAAGACCGGGTCTTCCAGGTAGTCGTTGCGAATGTCCTCGATCTGCTGGCCGAACCAGATCGCGGTCTCGGTGGACCAGACGCCGTTCGGGTCGAAGCGGAAGCGATCCTCGTCGCTCAGCGCGCAGGCGATCTCGTGATAACACTCCAGTTCATATTCCGGCGCGAAGACGCCGCCCTTCAATTTGTGCGAGGTGAATCCGTAGTGCTCTTTCAACTCCCGCGCGTGAGCGACCAGTTGCTCTACGGTTCGCACTTCGCCAGACCCGTCTTTCGGGTTCGGGTATCGGAAGAATAGGTACGAAGCGAACGGCACGCGATCACGCAAACGACCGCCCAGGATGTCACAAACCGGAACGCCCCATTTCTGCCCCAGGATGTCCAGGCATGCGAATTCCAGCGCCGCCAGAACCTGCGTGCGGTTGTTGTATAGCGAGGCCGTCGGATTGGCGATCAGAAATCGCATCTCCTCCAACCGAGCCGGATCGTGGCCGACCAGATAGCTTTTCATCGCGCGAAAAACGGCTTCGGCCGATTCGCCTCCGCCGCCCATCTCTCCAAGGCCGATCAAGCCCTCGTCGGTTTCGACTTCGACGACGGTGCGAACGAAGCGTCCCCAGTGACATCCATTCGCATGCCGCAGCGGCGCTTCGAGTGGAACAGTGACAGTTGTAGCTTTAATATCGGTGATTTTCATAATAATTACGCGCAGCGTTCACCAGGCCAGGCTCTTCGCCTTGTACTCTTCGAGGGTCTTCTGCGGCTTCTCAACGCCTTCGGGCAAAGGACGTTTGGAGAAGGTTTGAAAATACGTCAGGCATGCGTCGCGCCAATAGACGGCGTCGCGCTCCTGAATTTCCAGTTTCTTCGCCACTGCGGCATGACGTTCAGTGTCGATCGCGCCGGCCAGCAAGTCCCATTCCCTGCGCGCGGCTCGCATCCAATCCACGCCGCGCTGATAATGCAGCGCCAGTTCATCCCACAGGATCCGTCCCGAACGCATGCGATGATCCCAGGGAACGTGATGGAACCAGACCAGAAACTTTTCCGGGCA
Organism: Blastocatellia bacterium; assembly: GCA_036274535.1. Classification (GTDB taxonomy): domain Bacteria; phylum Acidobacteriota; class Blastocatellia; order RBC074; family RBC074; genus JAJVID01. The sequence continues at coordinate 4,963 of DASUFM010000462.1, read as the reverse complement.
GGCGCCCAGATTGGCGAAGAGATCGCGAACCGCCGGGTGATATTGGCTCACCGAGTCGCTGCCTGTTTTGGTCCGATCGAATCCCAGGCCGCGTTCGTCGGCGCGGTGATAATAGGTGGGATTCCAATCGTCGCGCTTTTCCGTATTCCACCACGGCGCCGGGCCGTAATGGTGGCCGGCCCACATGATGTGATGCAGTCCGAGCGGCGTCATGTAATCCACCAGAGCCTCGTGTGATTCGAGCATCATGCGCGCGATGGCGTCCACGGCTTTCTGGTCCTGAGTGAACGTCATCCTGATCCATTCATCGGCGATCTGCCGCGAAGAGACGTCCGGGTTCCAGGCCAGACGTCCGAAGGCGTACCAGTTCGCCTGAGCGAAATGATGGCCGCACCAGTTACGATCGGAGCCGGCGTTGGCCACGCTGGCGGCGCCGGTCAGCCGCTGTTTGTAGAGACTGCCGTCCACCACTTTCGTGACTGTAGAGCCTCGGCCTTTGGCGTAAGTGTCCGAATCAAAGAACTCGCGCCACATGGGCGCCAGAAATACGAGATGATTTGAAAATCCCAGATACTCCTGCGTGATTTGCAGTTCCGGAATGAGCTGTGTCTTAGGCATTCCGCCGAAGAGCGGGTGGAAAGGCTCGCGCGGCTGGAAATCGATCGGCCCGTTTTTGACCTGCAGCAGGACGTTCGGCGCGAACTTTCCGTCAAAGGGTTGCAGGTTCTCGTAAGCCGCGCCGGCGCGGTCGTAACCTTCTTTCATGTCATAAACGAAAGCGCGCCAGACGACGATGCCGCCATGCGGCGCCACGGCGGCGGCCAGCATATTGGCGCCGTCAACGTGGTTGCGGTTGTAGGTTCGAGGGCCGGGCTGGCCTTCACTGTTGGCTTTTACCAGGAAGCCGCCGAAGTCGGGAATAATGCTGTAAATTTCATCCGCCTTCTTCTTCCACCACTCCACGACTTCAGGGTCGAAGGGGTCGGCGGTTTTCAAGCCGCCCAGTTCGATTGGCGCGGAGAAGCGCGCAGAGAGATAAACGCGCAGGCCATACGGCCGAAAGACGCCGGCGACGGCGGCGGCTTTGCGCAGGTATTCGGCGCTCAGGCTCTTTGAATTGGCGTTGACGTTATTGATCGCCGTCCCGTTGACGCCTATTGACGCGTTGGCGCGGGCGTAATCACGCAAACGCGGATCTATTTTGTCCGGCAACGATTGCCAATCCCACAGCGACCGCCCCGCATAACCGCGCTCGACGCTGCCGTCGAGGTTGTCCCAATGGTTGAGCATGCGCCGCTGCAGCCGGGGCTTTTGACTGACATTCAGGTTGTCAATCGGCTGAAGCGTCTGGATCAATCTCAGGAAGTGAAAAGCTCCATAAAGCGCGCCCACCTCCCCGTTTGACGCGATCACGGTCACGGAGTGAGGGCCGAGTTTGAGCGAACGTATGCGGAATCCTTCCGACCCCAGGTCAGCCAATTGGCGATCCCATTTGAGACCGGCGACCAAAGTAGAACTCTTCGGCGTGCCAACGACTATCGCGCCGTCGCGTTCAACCTTCTCCGCGAAAGGAATAGAACCGCCGAGCAAACCCGCGCAGCCCCTACTGAGCTCATCGCGTATGGCTTCGAGCGTCGCGGAATCGCCCGGCGCGACTATGGAAGTGGCGCGAGGCCGGTAAACTTCAAGCTTTTCCTTCGGAAGCGGATCGTAGCGCAGCCATAGACGATATCCATCCTCGGCCACTACAGAAAAAGGCAAAAGCGCTATCAGGGAAAGTATCAAAAAGAAGGGTTTCATCGCTTCATCAAAAGTTATCTCATTGGGTATTGGATACTGGTTATTGGCTATTTTCACGCAGGGGAAAATAATTTCCTTTCTGCTAACCAATGTCCAAAACCCAATATCCAAGACCCAATGAGGTGTTCGCGTCTTCGCTCAATGCGGCACGGTGACAATCGCCGAACTGCTGGAACTGGATCCGGCCGAGTCTGTGACCGTCAGTGTAATTGTATATATCCGGCCCGTTCCATTGCCGGAGCGCTCCGCCCGCAACAAGACGTGGCGCGCGTCAATCACCTTCCAATCTGGAGAGGTATCGCCGTCGCCTGTCCCGTTCACCGGTTCATTGCTGGTGATAGTGATGGTCGGGACGAGGCACTCGTCACAATTATCATTAATATTGTAACTGAGCTTGACAAGGACCATCTTGTGATTCGGCGGCCGGAGCGTGGGCTTATCAACCGAGAGGCCGGAGATGACCGGCGGCGGATTCGATACCAGAACGCTGGCCGACGCCGTGTTGTTCGGCGCCACGTTGGGATCGCGGGTGGTCGAAGCGACAGTCGCCGAATTGACGATTTCCGTGTTATTGGAAGTCGGGCAGGCCACTGTCACTGTCAGATTGAATTGAACCGCATCTCCCGGCGCGAGCGTTGCGACCGTGCAATTCACGCTTCCCGCGCCGCCGACTGCCGGAGTAACGCAAGACCAGCCCGCTGGAGCCGACAGCGACTTGAACACAGTTCCCGCCGGGATCGTATCGGTCAACGATACGTTCTGGGCCGGAAGGTCGTCGTCGGTCGCCAGGATTGGTTCCTGATCCGTATCCTGGTTATTCGTAACAGTGATCGTGTAGGAGAGATCGCGCCCGCTCACGACGGTGTTTGAACCGGCGACGACGCTCGTCGAAAGGTCTGCGCCCGGCAGATCCAGCGGGTTCATGACGGCGACATACGCCAGCTTGTGTTTCAACTGGTCGTCGAAGAGGAGAGGAGCGTTGACTCGCCCGGAAGTCGTGATCCATGTGTTGTCATCCGCCAGGCCCCACAGAGTGACCGACTGGATCTTGTCCCTGAGTGTTTTGAAGGCCTCAAAGTAATCGCGATAGTGGTACGCGACGCTGACGTGCCGGTCGAGCGGGATTTCGTCGTAATTCGGAATCGACGTGTTGGCGCTGCCGCTGTATATGTTGACATCCATCTCGGTGACGTGCTGCAAGACCCCGAGCGTGTCAAACATATTGACGGTATCAATGAATCCCTGTACAGGCGGGAATTCAAAGTTGTTGTGCATCTGGTGTCCGACACCGTCCACCGGAACGCCTCTCTCCTTCAAATCTCTCACGACATTGAAGTAGCAGGTCCGCTTGGCGCCAAAGGTACTGTTGAATTCGTTGATGAACAGTTTGGCGTTCGGATCGACTTCGCGCGCAGTCTGGAAGGCGATGTCGATATACTCCGGCCCGATGATGTTATACCAGGCGCTGCGCCGCAAACAGTCGGGCTGGCTCTCATCAATAACCTCATTCACCACATCCCACGCGTACAACTTGCCGGCGAAGTGACCGGCGACTCCTCGAATATGGTTCTGCAGCCGCTGGGTAAGGAGCGCTCTGTTGGCGTCGTTCGGCTGCATCGGGGCGTTGGTAAGCGGATCGATAAAAACCCATGCCGGGATCTGGTTGTGCCACAGTAAAGTATGACCGCGCACCATGATGTTGTTGGCCTGCGCAAAGCTGACCTGCGCGTCGGCGTTGGTAAACTGGAAACTTCCTTCGGAAGGTTCGGTCGCGTCCCATTTGAAGTCATTTCCGGAAGTAATGCTGTTGAAGTGCTTCTTCAGCAAATCGGCATGTACGCTGGTGATTTCAAGTGGAGTAACCGCCGCGCCCACCGGGAAGAAGTCAGCATAGGCCTGAAAGACAGGAGGCAGGTCCGGTTCTATGGACGGTGGAGGGATGAATGTGATCGTGAAATCATCGATGTAGAACGAAGGGGTTCCGCTGGCCGATTCCACGTAAAGGGTGATCGTCTGATTGGCCAGGCTCAGATCGAAGTTAGTCCTGAGATTGACCCATTGATCGGCCGTCACGGTTGTATTGCCGATGACCGTGTGAAAGCTGGTGGTAGGGCCGAGATTGCGCTGTATGCTGACTCTGAGTTGTGAACTCGGCTCGCCCGGCGCCAGCTTTACCCACAGCGAGATGCGGTATCGAGAGCCGTTGAACATGACGTTTGTGACGTTGAAACTCGGCCCGTCGAACGCGGCCTGGCGGCCCGTTGTCAGCAAGCTGGCGCCGCCGCTGTGAGCGTCCGCCGTCGTGACCGTGAGAGTCTCTCTGCCGATTCGCGGCGCCCATCCTTGAGTTGTATCGTTTTCGAAATCGCTCGCGGCGCCGAGGGTATTCGGCGGAGGTCCTGGGGGCGGCGCCAGCAATGTGACGCTGAAATTGTCCAGGTAGTACGAGACAGCCGCATTGGACGATTCGACATAAAGCAACAGGCCGGTCATATCTGCGCCGAATGAATACAGCCCCGTCAGCGTTACAAACGCCCCGTCGGTCACATTGGCGTTTGAAGCGACAGTTACAAATTGATTGCCGCCGCCGCCGGCCGGAGTCTGCTGCATAGTGACCGTGATGGGAGCCGGCGATTGTCCGGCGACGAGCCGCACTGAGGCCGTTACCTGATAGGTCGCGCCTCTGGTCAGCAGACCGAGGACGTTCAAACTGGGGCCGTGAAACCCTTGAGTCCGCCCGGTCGTCTTCAGGCTGCGGGTCCCACCGGCGGCGGCTTCAGCGGTGTTGGTCAGTGTAACCGGGCCTCTCGGAATCCATCCCTGCAGCGAACCGTCTTCGAAATCGTTCTGAACGACTGTCCCGGTTTGCGCAAGCGCCGACCGGCGCCCGAGCGGCGACAGAAAATAAAGCGACAGGGCCAGAGTCAGGCTCAGCCCCCAAACGCATGTCCAAATATTGTGTAGTCTGGTGCGATGGAACATTTGTGAACCTCCTCAGGAATGAATAGGACCTAATGGTCTTTGAGAAATAAACGCAACCACATTCTTCCCGGTCGCGGCAGCGACCATGTGAATCCTAGCCCGGCGTTTATGGTCTTTGATTATTAAATGCAACCACGCAATGCAACGTAGGGGCGGGTATTCCCCGCCCGGTTGATCGAGG
>DASUFM010000461.1:0-7580 GCA_036274535.1 Blastocatellia bacterium | reverse complement strand
GCCAGCCTGGCCAGCCTGGCCAGCCTGGCCAGCCTGGCCAGCCTGCCTCCTCAACAAAGCGCCCCCGTTTACAGGTCGCCCGTTGAAACGCCGAAAGAGCAGCACAGCGTCATCGAACACACTACCAGATCGCTGGAGAGGATGGAGGATCGAAGATAGAAGATCGAGGATGGAAGATCGAAGATCGCGTCATCCATTCGATCCTCGATCCTCAATCCTCGATCCTCGATTAAGGCGCGATGTAATTTGTAACGATCAATTCTCTATAGCTGGGGTAGAGACCATCATCGAAATCCTTCAGGAAGACTTTCATGCGCTGCAGCAGTGTGACGGACATGTGGTCCTGTTTCCGCGCGGGATGGGTGTAGCGCATATGGAACACGGCTCTGATGAAGACGCTTTTGTCATCGATCGGCAGCTTCCTGACGTTTTTAGCGAAGCCGTCGAAGACCGCGCTGTCAAAGAGATATTGCTCGACGTTCGAAGTGTAGAAAGAGGTCACTGACAAGCCGTTCTTTCGCAGGTAATCGCCGACTGCGCCAAGCGCCTTGGGGCCGCTGAAATCTCCGACAATAGGTATGATCAGGTTCTTCTTATGCATGGAGCGGATGAAGTTGTAATCGTCGGCGGCGGCCAGGAAGTGGCCGGTCTTTCCGTTCAGGTCGGTCTGAAGCGCCAGATCCTTGAACGACGGGAAATATCCCCCGTAATAGCTCGCGTCGAGGCGGAAAGCTATGTCGAGGCCGTTCTCGCGGAAACTTTTGTAGACGTATTCCAGCGCCTGACGATCTCCGTCTGAAAGCGGGAACTGGAAATCTTCCTGAATGGTCTTCTTGATCTCCGCAAGATTGGAGGCAAAAGCCTGATCGGTGGCGGCGATCTTCCCGAAAAACGCAATCAGGTCGGTTACCGGCGCGTCAGCTTTAGGCGGCGCGCTATCCTTAGGCAATGGTTTGCTCAGTAATCGCGAGATGAATTGCGCGCGGTTGGGAGACAGCTGGAAGATGGCTTTGTACATTAAATGCTGGATCATCGCCTGGCGGCGAATGTCTACAATGAATGCGATGCGCGGCCGGATCTTCGCGATATATGTGAAATTCTGCTCCGGACCGACGCCTATGTACGCCCCTCCTGTCACGCCCAATTCCTTAAGTTTATCAACGACATGCAGGTAGGAAGTCTCGTTGGAAGTGAAGTTGTCCGACATGAAGTATCCGCCGTCCTCCGAAAATTCACGGATCATTCGCGCAAATTCGGCAGTCGGAATACTTTCGACCGAACTCTGTTTCGAGGTTTGTTGAGATAAAGCCGGGGAAGAAACGGCGAATATCAATGACAGCAGCAGTATCAGGCGCGCAAGCCGAAGGCGCGCGCGCCCAATGGACTCAACAGGCCCAATGGGCCCATTAGGGAGGAGGGAGAAAGAGAAATTTTCCTCCCGCAATATGCGGGAGACGGGAACATACAGTTTCATATTCACCTCTCCAATTCGATACGACAATGACCATTTTTGTGAGCGTGAGGCCATCATAACATTTATCGCCGCATAATCGCCCAGACTTGAAAAAAACATTCTTCTCAATTCCGCTTTTTTCCTGTCCAGACCCCACTGATCGCGCCTTACCGAACGTTTCGCCGAATAATTGAACATGTTCAGATTTTTCTGTTGACCTGTTCCGGGACTCGCGCTATATTTTTGAACGTGTTCAAAAACAATAACGGAGGTCGCAATGAACCAGATCGTCTTCACCTATTTGCTCTATCTTGCGGTCAGTGTGGCGCTTACCATCTGGGTTGCCCGGAAACTGCAACGGAATGGCCGTGTCTTCCTGATAGACGTGTTTCATGGCAACGAATCGCTGGCCGACTCTGTGAGCCACCTGCTGGCGGTCGGCTTCTATCTGATCAATCTGGGTTACGTCAGTTTGGCGTTGAAGCTCGGTTATGATGTGGAGAATCTGCAGGGAGCGATCGAGGCGCTGTCCCGGAAAGTCGGAACGGTGTTGGTCGCGTTGGGCGTGGCGCACTTCTTCAATCTCTACGTTCTCAGCCGCATTCGACGCCGGCGCCTTCCCGCCGATGCGCGGGCGCCGATTGCCGATGGTTATACGGTCGCTCGCGCGCCTGACGAGACATGGCAGATGCCTTATCGCTCGATCACATAACCAGATGCTAGTGGGCAGTGGGCAGTTAATGGTCTTTGAGAATAAACGCAACCACACAATTCAACGTAGGGGCGGGTTTTCCCCGCCCTGTTGATCGAGGAGCCGACCGGGGCGGGGAAAACCCGCCCCTACACAAATGGTTGTATTTATTTTTCAAACGCCATTAACTGCCCACTGCCCACTAGCATCTGCCCACTGTTTTCCGAGGAGAGGCTATGAAAGTGGTAATACCGGGCGGCTCAGGACAGGTCGGAACGATTCTGGCCGGCGCTTTTCACCGATCAGGACATGAGGTCGTTATCCTCAGTAGAAGGCCGGCGAGAGCGGCGTGGCGCGTGGTGGAATGGGACGGCCAGACGTTTGGAGACTGGACGACCGTGATCGAAGGCGCCGACGTGGTCATCAACCTGGCGGGGCACAGCGTAAACTGTCGTTACACGGCCGAGAATCGCAGGCTGATCAAGGAGTCCCGTGTGAAATCGGCGAGGGTGATAGGAGACGCGATCGCGCGATCGCGCCGCCCGCCTCGCGTGTGGTTACAGGCGAGCACGGCGACGATTTACGCTCACAGCCATGATGCGCCAAATGATGAAGCGACCGGCGTTCTGGGTGGTTCCGAGCCTGGCGCGCCGGACGCCTGGCGCTTCAGCATTGATGTGGCGACTTCGTGGGAACGCGAGGTTAACGAAGCCGCCACGCCCTACACGCGCAAAGTTCTTATGCGCTCGGCGATGACGATGAGCCCGCACCGCGAAGGCGCGTTCGATACGCTCCTGACATTGGTCATGTGCGGTCTCGGAGGGAGCGCCGGAAACGGCCGTCAGTATGTCTCATGGATACATGATCAGGACTTCGTCAGGGCGGTTTACTGGCTTATAGAACGCGACGAGATTGAAGGGCCTGTCAACGTCGCCGCGCCGAATCCAATACCCAATTGCGAGTTCATGCGCGCGCTGCGGGCGGCGGCTGGCATATCTTTCGGGTTGCCCGCGACGCCATTGATGCTGGAGCTCGGAGCGTTTTTTCTGGGAACGGAAACCGAGCTCGTTTTGAAAAGCCGGCGGGTGATCCCCGGCGTACTGGCGGAGTCAAAATTCAATTTCCAGTTTCCCACCTGGGCGGAAGCCGCCCGGGACCTTTGCAGGAGGCATTGAGATTTGCGGAAGAAACCTTTGCACAAAAAAGCGCCGGCAGTGGAGTCCGGAGAACGGGGCAGTGGCGGCAAAGGCGAGCGGACCAGATCGTTGATTCTGGAGACCGCGCTGGAGATGTTCGGCGAACGCGGATATGAAGAAACCACTATGCGGGCCATCGCCGAAAAAGCCGGCGTCGCGCTGGGCAATACTTATTACCACTTTCGTTCCAAGGAACATCTGATACAGGCCTACTACGAGCGAATGCACGAGATTCACGCGGAGAGCTGCGCCGAGTTGTTGAAGAAAGAGCGCACGCTGAAAGGCCGGCTGCTGGGCGTGATGGAACAGATGAGGGAAGACATGGCGCCGTATCATCAGTTCGCCGGGATCCTCTTCAAGACGGCCGCCGATCCGAAAAGCCCGCTCAACCCCTTCAGCTCGGAATCCGAACCGGCCCGGCGCGCCAGCATTGAACTATTCGCCGAGGTGGTGAAGGGGGCCAATACAAGGATCCCCGACGACCTGGCGGCGGAGCTGCCCATGCTTCTCTGGATGTATCACATGGGAATAGTGCTGTTCTGGATTCACGACGAATCGAAGGGGCAGAGCAGAACGCGCCGGCTGATGGAACACACTTCAGAGATCGTCGTCAGACTGATTCAACTGGCCAGCCTTCCGCCGATGAGGCCGTTGCGGAAATCGGTTCTGAAGATGCTGGCTGATCTGCGCGCCACGTAAACGCTCATCCACGAAGCCACACAAAGGGCCACTAAGGCCCCATAAGAATGGATTTCTTCTTTGTGATTCTTTGTGCGACTTCGTGGATGAGTTTCCGAGGAGGTCATCAGGGCTCTTAAGTCCTGTAAGGTTTTTTCAGCCGTTCACACCATCATTTCACACCAATGGTCGGAGTTCATGACAGGCTCTAATGACCATTCAGCAGGTCGTTAGCGGGATCGAAATCTCCTTCTTCGTTAAACCGCCAATCGACCGACGACTGCAAAACAGTCAGGTCGTCGCGTTCGGCGATTTCCGCGGCGAAGGCCGAGGAGGCGACGAATCGATCCAGCGCCAGCGTATTGCGCACGCGCACGATGCGCGCTTCGGCCGGGTCCGCGCCCGCGAGTCGCAGCGCCGCGGCCAGACATTCGGCGTCGTTCGCGAAATGCATGGGGATGCGCACGGAGCCCGGGTTCATGGCGGCGAGCGCGTTGGTGTAGGTGTTCACCTTATCTATTTCATTCACGAGTCGAGTCGAGACGACGTCGGCCATTCCCACGCCGATGGCGTTGCCATGCGTTTCAGGCGTCAGGGATCGGACGTAAATTGCGCGCGCTTCCTGGCGCGGCTTGAGGCCCTCGCGGCGTCCGATGACGTTCGGATCCATTCCCGATCCGCTGATATTTTTCCCCATCTCGTCAATAATGAGGGCGTCGATGCGCTCGAAAGGCAGCGAGGGCATCCAGGCGCGCGAGAGTTTAAACAGGTCAGGCTCGCGCTCCGCGATCCGCTGCCCGGCCAGGGCCTCTATGTGGGAGAGTTTGTGATAGCCGTCCTCGACGAGCGCCAATCCGAAGATCGATGGAAGGTTGTTAAGAACGAAGTTCGACACTTCGATCAGCATCCGTTCGTATCCGAAGATCGGATTCGGCCCCGACGCGTAGCGGTGGCATTCGAAGGCGCCCGCGGCCTTGCCCAGTCCTATGACGAGCATTTTGCGCAGCCCGCTGCCGATCCGGTCGCTCGAGAAATCGGTGTGCGGCTTGACGCGGTTGATGAAGAGCATTGCGTCGGCTTCGAGCGCGGGGCGCGAGGCGTAGACCCGGATGTCGTTTTCGGTCCGCCCGATCTCGACGGTGTCCATTGAAGCGTTAATCGGCGCGCCGATTGATTCTTCGGTGACGCCGAAAGAGGCCAGAATTTCTTTCTGACCTTCGGCTGTCGCCCCGCCATGGCTTCCCATCGCGGGAAAAATGAACGGGCGCGCTCCGCGGCTTTTGAGCTTTGCGATTGCGGCGCCGACCACCGTGGCGAGCTGGTCAATGCCGCGGCTGCCCACGCCGACCGCGACTGGCCGCCCGGCGAGAGCCCCCTCCGGAAATATGGCGTCCAGTTGCGCCGTCGTTTCGGCTACTGTATCTTGCAGGCGATGGTCTTCCAGCCTCGCCATCACAAGCGCCTTTTTGGGCAATAATGAGAGTGTTGATCTGAGATTAGTGTCTGTCATGATGCGCTCCGAGCTGGTGGTTGATTAGCGTCCGAAGTATAGTTCGTGTCGCGAACTTGAGCCAGATTTTTTCCACAAATCTGTCAGAGATTTCATGACAACGGAGATAATGATGAGGTTACAACAAACGATATCAACTATTGCGCTATGCGCCGCCGTTGCGCTGTTGTGCGGTTTCGGCGGAAAAGGGAAAGCAACTTTGAAGAAAGAAGATTTCGGAAAGACCAAAGACGGGCAGAGCGTGGACATTTACACGCTGACCAATGCGAACGGCGTCGAGGCCAGAATCACCACTTACGGCGGCATAATCGTTTCGCTCAAGACTCCGGACCGCGCCGGCAAACTGGACGACATCGTGCTCGGCTTCGACAGTCTGGATGAATACCTGAAAGGCAATCCCTTCTTCGGGGCGATCGCCGGACGCTACGCCAACCGCATCGCCAAGGGACGCTTCACGCTGAATGGCGCCGAATACAAACTGGCCGTGAACAACGGCGAAAATTCTCTGCACGGCGGGATCGTGGGTTTCGACAAGGTGGTGTGGAAGGCCCGGCCGGTTCCCACCAAAGAAGGCGTCGCGCTGGAGCTGGCGTATTTGAGCAAGGACGGCGAGGAAGGCTATCCCGGCAATCTCTCGGTCAAGGTCGTCTATACGCTGACGGACAAGAATGAATTGAGGATCGATTACTCGGCGACCACCGACAAAGACACGGTGATCAACCTGACCAACCATTCCTATTTCAATCTGGCGGGGCAGGGCAGCGGCGACATTCTGAATCACCAGTTGACGATCAACGCGAAAAGTTTCACGCCGGTCGATTCCACACTCATTCCGACCGGCGAGTTGCGGCCCGTCAAAGGCACGCCCTTTGACTTCACGCAACCGACGGCGATCGGCGCGCGCGTCAATCAGGACGACGAGCAGTTGAAATTCGGCGGCGGCTACGACCACAACTTCGTCGTCGACGGCCAGACCGGAGTGTTGCGCCGGGCGGCTAAGGCCGTCGACCCGTCGACGGGCCGCGTCCTGGAAGTCTGGACAACCGAGCCGGGCGTGCAGTTTTACATCGGCAATTTTCTCACGGAGATGAAAGGCAAAGCCGGCAAAACTTACAACAAACGATACGGCTTCTGCCTCGAGACACAGCATTTTCCAGATTCGCCGAATAAACCGGATTTCCCGTCGGCGGTCTTGAAAAAAGACGGCGAGTATAAGACGACCACGGTCTTCAAGTTTTCGGCGCAGTGAAGAAGTTCCGGCCTGGCGCAAATAGACGGCGATATCTCATATTTATTATGTCATATTAAATATGAAATATCGCATATGGATTAGCGCCCCGACTTCTATCGCGTAATTCCATCACAAGCTCAACCAATCTAGGAGGACAAGTTCATGAAGGCATCTCCCGGACGGAGTGTAGTTTTCACCCTTATTTCATTGCTGATTCTGGCAGCCGCTTCGTGCAACAGGGCGAATGAAACGCGGATCGTGTTCATCACCAACAACGCTTCGGATTTCTGGACGATCGCTCGCAAAGGCGCCGAGAAGGCGCAGGCGGAACTGCCTAACGTCAAGATCGAGTTCAAAATCAACGACGACGGTTCCGCCGCCGGGCAACAGCGCATGGTTGACGATCTGCTTGCGAAAGGCGTCAGCGGAATAGCCATCAGCCCTGTTGATCCAAAGAATCAGGTGCAGATGATCAACAAGGCGGCCGGCCAAGCGGTGATCGTCACGCAGGACAGCGACGCGCCGGACAGCAATCGCGCCTGCTACATCGGCACGGATAACGTGGCCGCCGGCCGCCAGGCGGGCGAACTGGTCAAAGAGGCGCTGCCGGGGGGCGGCCAGATCATGGTCTTCGTCGGAACGATGGACGCGCAAAACGCGCAGGAGCGTTATCGCGGATTGAAGGAGGCGCTAGAAGGCTCGAACATCAAGATCATCGATGTCCGCACCGATGAAACAAACCGCGTGCGCGCCAAAGACAACGTCGCCACCACGCTGGTCAATTATCCCGACATCGCCGGAATGGTCGGCCTCTGGTCATA
>DASUFM010000460.1:0-4541 GCA_036274535.1 Blastocatellia bacterium | reverse complement strand
TGCAGGCATGAATGCTCATCGAAATGATGAAAAAGGCGGAGAGCAGCAGCCACAACAAACTGCCGCGCAACGCCTCGGCGCGCGTAAGCCCGTCAACCTGCTCGTCAGCGCCGTCCCGTTTGGACGATTGAACGGGCGTCGAAGGCTCTTTGAGAAATAACAGCAGCAACGGAAGCGCGATCAGCAGTACCCCTCCGCCGGAAATTGCGTAAGCGTTGCGCCATCCGAACCAATCCATCAATTTCTGCGTCGCCGCGGGCCAGATGACGCCGCCTATGGCCGTGCCGCTCATCGCCAGTCCGAGCGCCAGTCCCCGCCGCTCCGTAAACCAGCGCGAGATCAGGCTGGCATGCGGCACCGCCGAAGTCCCAGGCCCCACCAGGCCGAGCAATAAAAAGACCACGCACAAATGCCACAGATGCGGCGTTAGAAACGACAACGAGGCGTACAACGCGCCGAACGCCGTCAGGCAGATCAGGATCGGGCGGCGCGAGCCAATGCGATCCGCCAACCATCCGGTCAACGGCATCGACAGCATCGCCGATATCGTCGCCAGCGTGAACGCGAATGAAACATCCCCCCGCGACCAGTGAAATTGATCACACAGCGTCTTCAGCATCACGCCGAAGGCGTTGACCAGCAACGATCCAAAATGGAAAAACAATCCGATGGACGAAACCGCGACCACCAGCCATGCAGAACTTTGGGCAGAACTTTGGGCGGAACGCCCTTCCGGCGGCTCCATCATCGTTCCTGACGTTTCGACTGTTTGCATTGAGCGTCAATCCATTCGCAAGGCTCAGCCCGAATCAGTACCGCTCGCGGTACTGATTCGCAGCCTCGCCGATTACTTGGACAGCAGAGAAATAATCTCTGTTTGATTCGCCAGGATCTTCTCCTGATTAGCCTGAATCGTTTTCTGGTTGGCGAGAATCGCGTCTAGCTTCTGCTGATTGGCTTTGATGATTTCCTGATTATCCTTGATGGTCTTCTGATTCCCGATGATCGTGTTGAGACCGGCGCTCACTTCTTCTGCGTTCATGAAATTGCTCCATCCGTCTGTGGTTTGGATTGATTATTCATCCCAGCAAAGCCTTGGCCAATAACCCATCTGGCTGCTGGGAAGCAAATGGCTGGCCGTGATTATGGTTCCTCGCGGCGGCTCAGGCCAACCCTTTCAGGAACAACGAGTAATTTTTTTCCGCTGTTGATTAGACTTTCCCGCCCACATTCGGCGACCTGGCGAGATTGCGTTGAAGTAGCGATATTTCGCGCGCCGGCTCGACATATCGCGAAGAAGTAAATCAAAAGACCGGGTTACAATTGAATCATTTCAAGAAGTCGGGTATTTTTGCCGCTGACGCGCCATCTTCAATCGTAACTGTCTCGACAAGACCGGAAAATTAACCAGAAAATTAAATGGATTACACAGCAATCAACTTTAGTCAAAAGCTGGCCAAATTCTCCGAGCGCTGGTCGCCCAGGGTGATCGCGCAGATGAATGACTATCAGTTCAAACTGGTCAGGATTAAGGGAGAATTTGTCTGGCACAGTCATGCCGAAACGGACGAAGTTTTTATAGTTCTGGAAGGGGCAATGAGTATCGATTTGCCTGACGGCAGAGTAGAGCTCAAATCAGGGGAAATGTTCGTCGTTCCCAGAGGAGTTGAGCATAAGCCTGTCGCCGAGACCGAATGCAAAATACTCCTGGTTGAACCCGTGGGCACGGTCAATACCGGCGACGCCGGCGGCCCCCTGACGGCGGAAAATAATGTATGGATCTGAGATTGCGCAGATGAGAAGTGATTTCGATCTTGCCATTATAGGCTCAGGATTTTCCGGTTCGCTGCTGGCGATGATCGCGCGGCGCGCGGGGCGATCCGTCATGCTGCTGGACCGTGGCGTACATCCGCGCTTCGCGATAGGTGAATCCACGTCGCCGTTGTTGAATCTGGTCATAGAGCATGTGGCTGACCGCTACGACCTGCCGCGACTGAAGCCGTTGACCAAATGGGGAGAATGGCAAAAAAACTATCCTCAATTAGTCGGCGGTTTGAAACGCGGCTCCACTTATTTCAAGCATGAATCGGGCGCTCGATACGCGGCGGCGCCGGATCGTTCGAATCAATTGATGGTCTCCGGCTGCCCGAACGACGAAGCGGCCGATTCGCACTGGCTGCGCTCCGACGTGGATTATTTCCTGTTGCGTGAAGCCATCGGGTCCGGGGCGGACTTCCTCGATCAGACGGATCTGCTTTCCATCGAATTTGGGAACGGCGGATCCTCGCTGCGTGGAGAGCGGCGAGGGCGGGCGATTAATCTGCGGGCGCGGCTGGTCGTGGACGCCAGCGGCCCGCGCGGCTTTCTGAGCCGGGCGCTGGGGCTCGGCGAAAAAAGCTTCGAGGATTTTCCCGCCACGCAGTCGCTCTATTCGCACTTCATAGGCGTCCATCGCTGCGACTCCATGCCTGATTACGAAGTCGCCGGGGCTTCTACGAACACGCCGCCATTCCCAATGGACGACGCCGCCGTGCATCACATCTTCGACGGCGGATGGATGTGGGCGCTGCGTTTCAACAACGGCGTGACCAGCGCCGGGATAGTCGTCACCGATGAAATGGCGAAAGAGCTGGGACTCTCGGATGGCGAAGCCGCGTGGCGGCGATTCCTGGCGCGCTTCCCTTCAATAGAAGCGCAGTTCACCGACGCCAGGGCGATTCGCGAATTCACCTGGACGCCGCATCTGTCTTATCGATCCGAATTTGCCGCCGGAGAAGGCTGGGCGATGCTGCCTTCGGCGGCGGCGTTCGTTGATCCGCTCTTCGGCCCCGGAATGCCCATGACGGCGCTCGGCGTAGAGCGGCTGGGCCGTTTGCTCGAAGAAGACCTCGGAGAAGATCAACTCAATGAACGGCTGGGCGAATATGGCCGGATGACGCTCGCCGAGGCCGATCACACCGCCGGCTTCATCGCGGGCTGTTATGCGGCATTCCCTCGATTCGAACTCTTCACTTCTCTTTCAATGGTCTATTTCGCAGCCGCGGGCTATTGCGAGATGGCTCGCAGACTGGGGCGCAATCATCTGGCGCAAAGCTTCCTGGCGATTGACCGCCCGGGTTTCGCGGAAGGCGCGGGTCTTTTGAGCCAAACATTGAGCCGCGACGGCCGCTTCGATTCTGGAGCCTTCGCCGCTCAGGTGAAACAGAAGATCGATTGTCTTAACGTGTCCGGACTGTGCGACAGGCGCAAACGAAACTGGTACGACGTCGATCTGGATGATGTGATCGCCGGCGCCGGCAAGCTGGAAATAACATCGGATGAGATGCGCAGGTTTCTGCTGACCGCGGACTGGGCGCAAACGGCCGTCAGCCTGCGACGGCGCGGCCTGAAACCGCAAGAGCCGGTAAAGCCTGGGTTGGGCGTCTACCACAGCCGCATCTCCGATGAATATGAACCTGTAGGCGAACTGGTCGGCGCCAGCGCGGCCTATAAACGCATGCTCGCGGACGCATCGAACGTGGCTCCGACCGATATGACAGTCCTGCTGCAGGGTGAGACCGGAACGGGCAAGGAGTTGCTCGCCTACGCGATTCACCAGCGCAGCCTGCGCAACCGCGGCCCTTTCATCGTCGTCAACTGCGCGGCGCTTCCGCCGTCGCTGATCGAAAGCGAGTTGTTCGGCTATGAGAAGGGAGCTTTCACCGGCGCCCAGGCGCCAAAACCGGGGCGATTCGAACTGGCCGACGGCGGCACCATTTTTCTGGACGAGATCGGTGAGGTTCCGCTTGAAATGCAGGGGCGATTCCTGCGCGTGCTGCAGACCGGCGTCTTCGAACGGCTGGGCAGCACGAAGAGCGTCCGCGTCAAAGTCCGAGTCGTGGCCGCGACCAATCAACCTCTGGAGCGGCTGGTCAACGAACGTAAATTCCGCGCCGACCTTTTTTACCGCCTCAATGTCTTCCCCATCACGCTGCCTCCGCTGCGCGACCGGTTGGGCGACCTGCCGTCGCTCACGCGACATTTCGTAAATAAATACAGCGCGCGATTCAAACGTTCGATCACCTCTATCAGCGAACAGTCGCTGAGGGCGCTCGAACAGTATCATTGGCCCGGCAATATCCGCGAACTCGAAAACCTGGTGGAGCGCGCCGTGCTCTCCGCCGACTCCGCCATTTTGAAAATCGTTCCTCCCTCGATCCGCGTCGAACCGGCCATATCAATCATCGACAACCCGCCGGAGACCGCGACAGCCACACCCGAAAACGGTTCGAGGCGGTTGATGTCGCTCACGGAAAACGAGGAAGCCCACATACGAATGGTTCTGCGCCATACCGGCGGCCGGATTTCAGGCCCCCGAGGCGCCGCGGCGATCCTGGGCGTTCCCCCGTCCACTCTACGCAGCCGAATCAAGAAGTTGGGACTGAAAATCCATCTGGAAGACTGAAAAACTCATCCACAAAGTCACACGAAGAGACACTAGAGCTGATTGCAAATCAATATAAGGCATACTGAGAATTATCTCGGAAATCGGCGTAGCCTTT
>DASUFM010000459.1:0-5031 GCA_036274535.1 Blastocatellia bacterium | reverse complement strand
GACCGAGATGCGCTCGAAGTTGCGGCCGAGGGCGCGGGCGATCGAGCGGCCGAGGCTGGTCTTGCCGACGCCGGGAGGGCCGACGAAACAGAGGATCGATCCTCGCGGCTTTTCGATGAGCTGGCGAACGGCCAGATATTCCAGGATGCGCTCCTTCACCTTTTCGAGCCCGTAATGGTCTGCCTCCAGAACTTCATGCGCATGGCCTATGTCGCGAATCTCTTCGCTGCGCTTGCTCCAGGGGACGCCGATCAGCCAGTCCAGGTAATTGCGCGAGACCGTGGATTCAGCGGACATCGGCGGCATCTGTTCCAGGCGTTTCAATTCGCCCATCGCCTTGTCGTAAGCCTCCGGAGTCATGCCTGCGTCTTCAACCTTCTGCTTCAGTTCTTCGTATTCGGCGCGTTCATCCTTGCGCCCCAGCTCTTTGTGGATCGCCTTGATCTTCTCGTTGAGGTAATACTCGCGCTGCTGTTTCTCCATCTGTCTTTTGACGCGAGTCTGAATCGTGCGATCGAGGTTCTGTTTCTCGATCTCGATCTCGATGATCTCGATCAGGCGCATCATCCGCTCCTGCGTCGAATAGGTTTCAAGCAGCCTCTGTTTGTCAGAGGTTTCGAGCTTCAGCTTGTCGGCGAGTTGATCCACCAACTGGCCGGGATCGGCGGCGCGCAAAGCGGCGTTGAGCTGGTCCGGATTGCCGTCCGGCGCGATCTTCACATACTGTTCAATCAGGGAGATGAGGCGCGAAAGGAACGGCGAAAGGCGTTTATTGTTTTCAGTCGTGACGGGCGCGAGACGCAGCGTCGCCACATAGAACCCGTCCTTCTCCTCCACGCGCACGGCGCGGGCGCGCTCGCGGCCCTCGACCAGCACTTTGATCGTGGCCTCCTCGGGCTTGCGCAGCGAGTTGGCTATGTAAGCCAGCGCGCCGACCTGGTAAATCTGATCCGGCGCCGGATCCTCGACAGTGGCGTCATGCTGCGTCGCCAGAAAGATAATCCGGTCCGTCGCAAGAGCATGCTCAAGAGCAAGCACCGAAGACTGACGCCCGATATTAAAAGCCGCTTTGGTGTGAGGAAAGATAACGACCTCGCGAATCGGAACCATAGGATACCGGACGACGTCGTTGGGAGTTCTATCGTGAAATTCCTGCATTGCCAGTAAAACCTCGTAATCTGTCCAAACTGAACTTCTTTCAACATGTTTTGGAAAAAAGGAGCGGCTGAGCGAGCATGGCCGCGTTTCAAGCGTTCCATCTCGGCTCTCAACTTCGCATTCCTTGAAAGGATAGACATATTCCCCGGCTTTGACAATATCCCTCGGGAATATCCTTTGAGCCCGGGGAGCATGGGCGGGGCGTCGGAGCGTGGTCCGGGGCATGAGCCGCTTGATTTTATTGGTTCTCTCAGGTAGACAATGCCAAGCGATTTTATCGAAAAAGATAAATACAATCACATCGAGCCCGTGACAGCCAACATGGCCGCATTCGCTGATATAAGAAGATATTATCGCCGAGTGTTTACCCTGTTTAAGAAGTTGGCGAGCCCCTGAGCGCCGACTCGCTTTGAGAGAAAACATGAAAAAAAATCGTCAGTCTATCCTCCTGTTTGTATTCCTGATATGTCTCGGCCTGGTCTGGCCGGCCGGCTATGGAGTGGCGGCGCAAAGCCGCAAGAGCAGCGCGAAAAAAAGCTCTCGCGCAAAAAAACGCGGCAGTTCCAGGCGCGCGCGCGGCGGCAGGCGCAGGGCGGCGCCAGCGACGCCTCGTCCGGCCTTCGACAAGATAATGTCGGAAAACCGCGCTTTGCTGAGCGAATCGAACGACGCCGAACTGGCCGCCGCGCAGATCGAAGAGAACAAACTGCGCGCCCACGTCAAATATCTGGCTGACGACCTCCTGGAAGGGCGAGGCCCCGGATCACGAGGCGGAATGCTCGCGGCAAAATACATCGCCGGGCAGTTCGAAGCTCTGGGGCTCGAACCGGCGGGCCCCGACCGGAGTTTCTTCCAGCAGGTTCAGATGATCGGAACGAAAACAGATCCTTCGACAAAGTTGGCGGTCAAAAGCGAGGCCGGGAACGCCGAATACGGATTCGGCGATGAGTTCGTCGCCGGAACTGACCTGGAGCAGGCCGAGATCCCGATCAACAGTGACATAATCTTCGCCGGCTACGGCGTCAGCGCGCCCGAAAACAACTGGGACGATTACAAAGGACTCGACGTTCGCGGCAAAGTTCTCATGATCATGGTCAACGACCCGCCGGCGACGCCTTCAGAGCCGAACCTCTTCGGCGGCAAGGGTCTGACTTATTACGGCCGGTGGACGTACAAATACGAAGAGGCGGCGCGGCGCGGCGCGGCCGGGGTGATTTTAATTCACACCAATGAGTCCGCCGGCTACGGCTGGAACGTGGTGCGCAATTCGTGGGGCGGGGCGCGTTTCGGTCTCGCGCCGGAAGCGAACGCGCCGGCGCTGAAAATGAAAGCCTGGGTGACCGAAGAGACCGCCCGCAAGATCGCGGAGTTGGGGGGAAAGAACCTGGATCAGTTGCGCCAATCGGCCGCTTCGCGCTCCTTCACCCCCACTCCGCTCAACATGAAGGTGGATATGACGCTGCGGTCGCAGTCGCAGCGCATGAGTTCACCGAACGTCGTGGCGATTTACCGAGGCAACGATCCCACGCTGAAGAACGAGTATGTGGTCTATTCCGCCCACTGGGATCATCTGGGAGTCAGGCCTGACCAGCCGGGCGACAGTATCTACAACGGCGCGGTGGATAACGCGACAGGCGTCGCCGGCATACTCGCGATCGCGAGCGCCTTTAACCATCTGTCCATCAAGCCTCGCCGCTCGATACTGTTCATCGCCACCACCGCCGAAGAGCAGGGGTTGCTGGGCGCGGAGTATTACGCAAACCATCCCATTGTCCCGCTTCAACAAACCGTCGCCAACATCAACCTCGACTCGATGAACGCGCTGGGCGTGACGACGGACATTTCGCCGCTCGGCGCCGAGCGTTCGACGCTGGGCAAATTCATCGAAGACGTCGCCAAGGAAAACAACGTGACGATTTCGCCGGATACTAAACCTGAGCAGGGCTTTTTTTATCGTTCCGATCATTTCCCGTTCGCCAAGGCGGGCGTCCCGGCGGTCAATTTCGACCCCGGCGTTAAGTTCGTCGGCCACTCCGACAAATGGGGCGAAGAGCAGTTTCAGGACTACAATCAACATCGCTACCACCAGCCCTCCGACGAATACAGCCCTAACTGGAATTTCGGCGGAATGGTTCAACAGGCGCGGCTGGCTTTCTGGACCGGCTTGCGCGTGGCCAACGCGGCCGATACGCCGCAATGGAACAAAGGCGATGAGTTCGAAAGGGCGAGATTGAAATCGCTTGGAAGAGCGCAGTAAGAAAGACAAGGAGAGTGGGAGACAGGGTGACAAGGAGAGAAAGAATTCAAATTTCTCCTGTCACCCTGTCTCCCACTCTCCTTGTCTCCTTGTCTTTCAAACGTAGCCGTTCTCCTCAAACCAACGGACGGCTTTCTCCAGGGCCTTCTCAATCGGGTTCTGCGGCAGTCCCAATTCGCGGACGGCTTTTGACGAATCGTAATACATGGCTTTTCTGGACATCTGCGCCGCATAGAAAGAGACCTGCGGTTTCTTGCCCATGCGCGCGAGCAGCATCTCGTCAATGAAGGCTACGGCGACAGGGATGAAGTGAGGGACGGCGATTCGCGGGGCTCGTTTGCCCGTGATCGCCGCGAGGATTTCGAGCGTCTCCCTGAGCGAGAGATTGCGGGCGCCAAGAATGTAGCGCTCGCCGGTTCGTCCCTTTTCCCAGGCCAGGATGTGACCTCTAGCCACGTCTTCGACATCTATCAGATTGAGTCCCGTGTGCACATAAGCAGGCATTCGCCCCTGCAGGAAACGCAGGATGATTTCGCCGGTGGGAGTGGGTTTGATGTCGCGCTCGCCGACGGGCGTTGACGGATTGACGATCACCACATCCATCCCGTCGCGCGCCGCCCGTCGCGCGGCCTGTTCAGCAAGGTACTTCGATTTCTTGTAATCGCTGACAAGGTCTTCGAGCGTGGTTTGAGTCTCCTCGGTTCCGATCGCGCCAGGGGCGGGAACTCCGATCGCCGCGACAGAGCTGGTGTGAACGAAACGTTTGACTCCCGCGGCGCGCGCGGCGGCGAGCAGATTTTCCGTGCCGCCCACGTTGGCGCGATAGATCGAGTCGCGATCTTTCACCCACAAAGAATAATGGGCCGCAACGTGAAAAACCGCGTCGCAGCCGGCCATCTGTTCGGCGAGCCTGCCCCGGTCATCGAGATCGCCTTCAACCAGTTCGATCGGCGCCCCGGCGATGTTTCTACGGTCACTCCCGTGGCGGACCAGGGCCCTGACCTGATGCCCATCGCCAAGCAAGGCCAGCGCCAGATGGGCGCCTATGAAGCCCGTCGCGCCTGTGATGAATGCCTTCATAAGAAAGACAAGGGGGCAAGGGGATAAGAGGACAGGGGGACAAGGAGATCGTTGTATCTCGTTTCCTCTTCCCCTTGTCCCCTTTTCTCCCCTTCTCCCCCTTTTCTTCAGATTCCCATCACTTGAATGTGAATTTTCCGGTTGTTCGGGCCGTCGAATTCGGTAAGGAGAACGCGCTGCCAGGTTCCGATTTTCAACCTGCCGTCAATAATCGGTATGGAAACGCTATGGCCGACCACGAGAGAGCGAAGATGCGCGTCGGCGTTTCTGCGATCGCAATCGGAAAGCAGAGGGTCATTATGTTTGTAGTAGACGGCGCTCGGAATGAGTTGTTCGAACATATTGGTCATGTCGGATAAGAGCGCGTCCTGGACCTCATTCATAATCACTCCTGCGGTGGTATGCAGGGACGAGACGTGAACGATCCCGTCGCGAACCGGAGACTGCTCGACGAAGGCGGCGATTTCGTTCGTGATGCATTTCAATTCGACTCGATCGTCCGTCCTGATGATGAGCGTGGTGGAGGCTATTTTATA
>DASUFM010000458.1:0-5285 GCA_036274535.1 Blastocatellia bacterium | reverse complement strand
GAAGCAAGTACGGAGGCCGCCTGATTTCCACTAAGTCCCTCATGAGTTGAAAAATTGATGACTCGAAGATCCCGGAAACAATCGATACCCTCGGGTGTCGCCAGCCACAGATTGCCTTCCCGATCCTCGAAGAAACATTGTACTGAATCGCTCGACAAACCATCCGCGCTGCGAAAGCGAACGACCTTGCCCTCATAAATCCGGTAAACGCCAGTTCCTTCAGTTCCAATCCATAGCGCATTTCGGCTATCTAACAATAAGGAGTTGACGTTCAAGGCGCTGCTGTCGAACGCCGGCGTGACAAAGGCCTTCCAGACGCCTTGCGTAAATTGCTGTAATCCCCCACCACGGCCCGGAAAAGTCATTCCAACCCACATTGACCCGCTTGGCATGAGGGCAAGCGCAGCCACGCCATTGAGCCCGGCGCGGGATTTGAGTATGGGAGCGCTATACTCGGTAGATGAACCTGGCGACTTCCAGCGTGTGAGCCTCGTTGAATCACCTATCCAAATATTCCCCTCACGATCGCCTATCACCAGTGTAGCGAAGGAAGGACATCCGTCCTTCGGCCCATAACAAATGGCTTTTCCCCCTGCGACACGACAAAGACCTCCCGCTGGATTCCGCGAACGTCCGGTCCAAATCGTACCTTCACGATCTTCGAAGATGGAATTGATGCGGCCTTGCGTTTCCGGAAAATTAATCAAGTCTCCGTTCTTCCATTGAGCCAGGCCTGACGCCGTTCCAATCCACAAACTCCCGTCGCTTGCGCCCAAAAGAGATATGATTTGAGAGGATGGAAGCCGCTTTCCATCTAGCGGGACCCAAGGCACGAACCTGACGCCATCAAAGCGCGTCAAACCGACCTGCGTCCCGATCCACAAGTATCCATCCTTGGTCTGTGTGATGGCGTTCGGCGCCCCGCTGAAATCTCCATCCCGAACCCGCCAGGCGGTGTGCGCATATTGAGAAATCCGAGTCTTGGGATCAACGGCCCAAGCCGGCGTTGCGAAGAAGAACAATAGAAGAAAACCAAGCGAAAGCGATCGTATACTCAATATCAAGCATTTGGCGACGAAATGCGGCTGCCACATTTTCAATGAGCTCACTTTCAATTCTGTTGACTCAGAACCATATGTACTACTGGATACGACAAAGTCTTCAAGCCCATCCGCGAAGTCCAGGAGGACAGCGATTGGAAGGAGCCAGGCAGACGGTTTAACCTTACCAAATGCATAACTCTTATGGAAACATCCGATGTGTTTTTTCAGATTAGACACCCAATCTTCCGGATACGGACGTAGACGTAGATCCTAGAACCCTGGATGGCGACGGCAAAAGCGGATCTGACGAACTCGCGCATTTCGGCGCCGGCATCAATTTCCCACCAGAACCGATCAGAAGTGGAATCCATCTAATGAATTGCAACTCCGGTGATAAGACGATCTCGCTACCACTATTGTGGTATTTCCATATGACATTCGAGTAGTAGCCCAAAAACACACAATCGCGTGATGCGCCGATGTCTTCGATTCTTCATAGTGTGACTGTGTGAAGCCGAGGAAGTTTTATGCAGGCTGGCTGCCGAGAACGCGGCCAGGTTTTGCGTTGCTGACGGTCTTGAGGCAGGTATAGCGTCACGGTCATATAGGCTGGCCTCAGAGTCGTGCGGAACAGTCCGGAGTGGCTTCGATAGTGCAATCTAATGGGTCGTTCTGAGAGTCCTGATGACGGCCTGAAGAATCTCAAGAAGTTTGGAACGTATAAGGAGAAGAAGAATGCGCGCAGCGAGAATGTACGGCTATAAGCAGCCACTTGTGCTCGAAGAAGTCAAAACACCAGAAATTGGTCCTGATGAAGTTCTTGTAAAAGTTGAGGCGGCCGGCATGTGCCGCACCGACGTCCAAATGCTGGATGGTTATTTCAAAGAAAGTCTTCCTCTGGAATTTCCGGCGACTCCGGGACACGAGATTGCCGGCTCTATAGCGCAGATTGGCGCCCGGGTTCCCGCAACCTCCAACCTCACGGTAGGCGATCAGGTAGTAGTCGTGGGTGGATGGGGCGACGGAACTTGTCGCCAATGCAGAGTCGGTGACGAGCAAATCTGCGGTCACGGCAAGTGGCCCGGATTCAGCGAGTACGGTGGTTACGGTGAGTTCGTTCCCGTCCCCTACAAATACCTCATCCGCATAGACAGGAAGTTTAATTTGAAGCCCGAAGAGCTGGCGCCGCTGACCGACGCCGGGCTCACGCCCTACAGAGGCGTCAAGAAACTGCGGCAAGCCGGCGTCGTCGGTCCGGACAGAGTGATCGCCGTGGTCGGCGTGGGAGGACTTGGAGCCTATGCTGTTCAGTACGCAAAACTTCTTTCCTCCGGAGCGACGGTTGTGGCGTTTGCCAGGAGTGATGAAAAGCTTTCCGTCGCGAAAGAGTACGGCGCTGATCACATCATCAACACCAGAGGAAAGTCGCTCGCCGACATCCGCGCCGAACTGACGAAAGCGACTGGGCGCCGCGAAATTGACGCGGCCATTGATTGCGTCGGCGCGGAAGAGTCTATTCGGATGGGCTTCAACCTGCTCGCGACCTCAGGCGCGATCGTTTCCGTCGGCCTGGTCGGAACTAAAGTCGACATCCCGCTGTTTCCGTTCGTCGCGAGGGAATTCACCTATCACGGTTCCTTCTGGGGCAATTACAACGATCTGAGTGAAGTCGTGGCTCTGGCTCAGGCGGGGAAAATCAAACACGCGCTGAAGAGGGTCCGCTTCGAAGACATCAACGAGAACCTCGAACTGCTGCGCGCTGGCGACATCGTCGGGCGGGCGGTCGTCACGTTCGGCGCCGCCGCTAATGCGCCGGGCAAGAAAGAGACGGTTGCGTAAAATGCGTCTGAAAATCGAATCGACAACGCTGAGGCGAGCCCCGATCGGGCTCGCCTTGATCTTACTCTTTACATTTGGAACGGGAGTATCAATGCAGACGACCGAAAAAGCTAAAGACGCCGAAGGGCGGAATAAAGAGATTGTTCGTGCGGGATTCGAAGCCTGGCGCAACGGAACCGGCGGTGTGTTCAACCTACTGGCGCCTGACGCCAAATGGACGATCGTGGGCAATTCTCCCGTCTCCAGGACGTACGCCAGCCGTCAGGAGTTCATGGACGTCGTCATCAATCCGTTCAATGCGCGTCTCTCCAGCCGATTGGTTCCCACTGTCCGCGCCATTTACGCCGACGGCGACACGGTAATTGCGCTGTTCGACGCCGAGGGAATGGCGCGCGACGGCAAGCCCTACAAAAATACTTACTCCTGGTACCTGCGCATGCGCGAGGGCGTCATTGTTGAGGCGACCGCATTCTTCGACACCATCGAGTTCACCGATTTCTGGACAAGGATCAAGCCTGAGTAATGCTTGATGATTACCCTATTTGACGGATTTCAAGGTTCTAAGGCGCTTTTGATACGTGTTCCTTCGGCGATCCGGCGTAGGAGAGAAGGTAAGCGCGGGCTCTGATGCAAGTAGAACATCTATCGCCTTTCCCGATCCTGATATTCCTTCAGACGAGCTTTTATCTCTTAAGGTCGTGTTCAATAGCAGCATGACCGTGAACCGTTACGGCGAGATCGCTCCGAAAGCGAGATTGATCTCGAACAAATTGCGTCAAGGAGACGAACGTGAACAGATCTACCCCGAAATTGGATGGCGTCGCATTTGCTCTGCTCGAAGCACAGTTGATGACTGGCGACATCAAGCGGCCCGCCTTTGTTGAGCAAGCCGCACGCCTCGGCGTATCAGCGGTGGAGGCAGACGCCGCCGCTGATAAATTTATCGCCATCGCCGCTAACCAGGCCGCGCGCCGGTCTGCGCTACGAACCAGCTATGATTACATCATTATCGGCTCCGGCGCAGCCGGCTCGGTCGTCGCGCGCCGCCTCGCCGAGAACCCCGAGATACAAGTGCTGCTGCTCGAAGCGGGCGCCTCGGATTTGAAGCCAAGCGTCCTCATCACAGAGACCTGGTTCATCAACCAGGGCACGGAGTTCGACTGGAGTTTCACGGCCGAGCCCAGCCCCACCGTCAACAATCGGCGTATCCAGCAGGCCATGGGCAAGGCGCTGGGCGGCGGCACCAGCATAAACGGCATGGTATGGGCGCGCGGGCACAAGAACGATTTCGACCATTGGGCCAAGGAAGCCGGCGACGACGCCTGGGACTATAGGCATGTCCTCGACATTTACAGGCGCATCGAGGATTGGCATGGGGCCCCGGATCCGCTCCGGCGTGGCCAGGGCGGCGAAGTGTTCGTCCAAGCGGCGCCAGATCCCAGCCCGATTGCGACCGCTTTCCTGAAGGCGGTTGAATCCCTCGGCCATCCGGTCTTCGAGGACCAGAACGGGGTGCTTCAGGAAAAACACGGCGGCGCTGCATATACCAATGTGCGTATCCGCGACGGCCGGCGGCTGAATACTGCGGCTTCCTATCTCTATCCGGTCATGGATCAGCCGAACCTGACGATTCTGACCGGCGCTCACGTAGACCGGCTGACCCTTGAAGGCCAGATGGTAACCGGCGTCGCGTTCGAATGGCGCGGCGGGCACAACATCGTCCGGGCCGATGGAGAAGTGATCCTGTCGGCTGGCGCTATACAGACCCCGAAGATTCTGATGCTGTCTGGAATCGGCGATCGAGCCGAACTGGATCGCTTCGGTATCCCGACCGTGGCGCACTTGCCGGGGGTGGGACGCAACTTCCAGGATCACCCGATCGTCGGCGGTTGCCTATGGGAAGCCCATGAAGCGCTTACCCCGCGCAACAACTGCGCTGAAGCCAACCTCTTCGCGAAGAGCCGCCCCGAACTCGACACCCCTGACCTGCATATCTTACAGATCGAGGCGCCCTATCTTTCGGAAGTGACCGCGCAATATATGACCGATAACGTCTGGTCAATCTGCCCGGGTCTCGTCCGGCCGCAAAGCCGGGGTTATCTGCGGTTGAAATCGGCCAATCCGCGCGACCCGGTCGAGATAAACGCCAATATGCTGGACGACGAGCGCGACTTGGCCGCGCTACGCAAGGGGATGGAAATCAGCCGCGACGTCGGCGCCTCGCAAGCCATGAAACCCTTCGCCAAGCGCGAAATCCTGCCCGGGCACCGCCAGGGAGAGGCGCTCGATGAACTGATCCGCAATGGGGTCATGTCGATGCACCATCCAACGTGCACGGCAAAGATGGGACAAGACGACCTGTCAGTCGTGGATGCCAAGCTCCAAGTCTACGAAATCCAGAAT
>DASUFM010000457.1:0-3395 GCA_036274535.1 Blastocatellia bacterium | reverse complement strand
GGGCGGTAACGAGCGCGCCTCATTCAGAGAACGGCTCAGGAAGCCATGCTCGTTACCGCATGCGGCGCTGATTCGGAAACACTTTAACAGGAGAATCGGAGGTACGAATTAATGAAACGGCGCAGGCTCGGCGCCGCTCTGTCGCTGGCTCTCTGTTTTTGCGCCGGCGCGGCGGCCCAGAATCTGAAATGGGAATCGATCAAATACCGCGCGATCGATAACATCGTATACGGTCAGAAGGACGGGATGGGTTTAACGATGGACGCGCTGATTCCTGAAACCAAAACCAAAAACATCGGCGTCATATTCATTGTAAGCGGCAGTTGGAAATCGAAGAAGAACGAGACGCCTGAAGAAGAGGAGAAAGACCGGCGCCGGCACTGGGCGCAGGGGCTGCTCAACGGCGGTTATACGCTCTTTCTGGTCCGCCACTCGAGCAGTCCGCGCTATTTCGTCCCGGAGATGATCCCGGAAATACGGCGCGCGATTCGCTTCATCCGGTTCCACGCGAAAGATTACGGCATCGATCCGCGTCGCATAGGAATTTCCGGAGCCTCGTCAGGCGGACATCTGGCGCTGATGGCCGCGTTCACGGCGGACGACGGCAAAGCGGACGCGAAAGATCCGGTCGAACGAGTGAGCAGCCGCGCGCAGGCCGTGGTCGCCTGGTTTCCTCCCAGCGATCTGGTCAATTTCGGCGGCGAGGCGGGCTACAAGAACTATGCGAAATTGCGGCCCAGGGTCTTTGAGGAAATGTTCGGCAAAGTGACCGACGTGGAATCGCAATTAAAATCAATCTCTCCGATTAATTTCGTTACCGAGAACGCGCCGCCGCTCCTGCTGATTCACGGCGACGCCGACAAACTGGTGCCGGTTCAACAATCGTATGCCCTCAAAGTGAAGTACGAAGAGTTGAAGCGGCCCGTGAAATTGATAGTTCAACCAGGCGCCCCGCACACCTTTTGGCTGGGCATAGAAAAGAATTATCCCGCGATCTGGGAATGGTTCGATCAGTATTTGAGGTAAAAGTGGTTGGTGGCTGGTGGCTGGTGGTTGGTTACGAACAAAAACCAACCGCCAATCACTAACCGCCAGCCACCAACCACCAACCGAGGAGACATCTATGAGCAAGACGACACGCAGAGATTTTATTCGAACAACATCGGCCGCGGCGGCAGGCGCCGGGTTGACCAACCTCAACGTACTCCGACCGGAGCGCGTGATGGGCGCGAATGGCCGCGTCCGCGTGGCCATTGTCGGCGCGGGCGAGCGAATGTTGAGTTCGCTGGTCCCGGCTTTTTTCAGCCATGCCGAAGAACTCAATTTCGAACTCGTCGCCGTCTGTGACATCTGGAAACACCACCGCGAAACCCACACCGCCAGGATCGCCAATACCGAGAAATACAAGGCCAAGGCGCAAACGATCGCCACCGCTCGCAACACCGACGAGCTTTACGCGATGAAGGATATCGACGCGGTGATGATCGCCACGGCCGATTTTCAACATGCCTATCACGCCATCGAGGCCGTCAAGGCGGGCAAGGACGTTTACGCCGAGAAACCTTTCGCAAACGTCATGTCCGACGCGAACGAGGCTTTGAAGGTGATCGGCGGGTCGAAGCAGGTCTTTCAGGTCGGCACGCAACGGCGCTCGACGAACAAATATATTCGCGCCAAGGAATATCTCAATTCCGGCAAGTTCGGCGACGTAGTGATGGCCGAGATGACCTGGAACGTCAACCAGCCGGGCCGCTGGCGTCGCGTCAAGAAGGTCGAGATGATGAGACAGGAGGGCCAGGCGAGTACGGATTGGAAGCGCTTCCTCATCAACCGTGATCCCAAACTGCCCTTCGATCCGCGGCATCACCTGGAATTCCGCCTCTTCTGGCCCTACTCGTCGGGCATTCCGGATCAATGGATGGTTCACCAGATCGACACGGTCCACTGGTTCACGGACATTCCGCATCCGCGCAGCGTCGTCGCCAACGGCGGTCTCTACCTATGGAAAGACGGCAGACAGAATTGGGATACGATGACCGCCGTCTTCGATTATCACAATCCGAAGACCGACAAAGCCTTCCAGGTGCTTTACAGCTCGCGCCAGACCAATGAGGCGGGCGACGTCAAGGAGATCTACTACTCGAACGGCGGCACGCTGAATCTTGACACCGGCAAGGTCACGTCCGAAGGCGGATTGAGAGAGCGTTACGCCAAAGAAATGGGCAAGCAGGCCAACCTGCTCGAAGAGGTCACACTCTCGAACGGCGCCCGCATCGAGACGTCGGCCAACACCGGCGTGGATCCCGAGACTATGGCGCACGTCCGCAACTGGATGCAGTGCGTGCGCGATCGCAACCAGAAGACCAACGCCGATATCCACGCGGCCTACAATCATTCGGTCGCGCTTTGCATGACGATCAAAGCCATTCAAACCGGCAAACGCGTCACCTTCGACGACGCCAAGCAGAACGTCGTGGCCGGCTAAATTTATTCAACCGCCGAGGATTGAGGGTCGAGGATGGAAGATCGAAGATGGCGATCCTCGATCCTCGATCCTCGATCCTCGATCCTCGATCCTCGATAGGAAAAAATATGAAGCGCATTTCTATTCTACTTTCCGCTCTGTGTTTCGTCTCGATGGCCTCGCTTTTCGCCAGCGCTCAGGATATCAAGATCACCGAAAACAAGGAGAAGAAACAATTGGATGTGACTGTTGACGGCCAGCCTTTCACTTCTTACGTTTTCTGGGACGATCAGAAGAAGCCGCTTCTCTACCCGCTGCGTACATCCAAAGGCGTGGTGGTGACGCGGGGCTTTCCGCTGGAGAAAGTCGCGGGCGAACGCACAGATCATCCTCACCACATTTCCATGTGGTTCAATTACGGGAACATCAACGGAGTCGATTTCTGGAACAACAGCGGCGGCCCCCGCTCGGAGAAAATGGGGGTGATCAAACACAAGTCCGTCAGCGCGATTAAGAACGGCAAGGGCAGCGCGAGCCTCGGCGTAACGATGGATTGGATCATGCCCGACGGCTCGAAGGTCATGCAACAGGACGAGACGATCGTCTTCCGCGCCGCGAAAGATCTTCGCATCATTGACCGCATCATCACTCTCACCGCGCAGGACAAAAAGGTCGTCTTCAACGATTCGAAAGAAGGCGCGCTCGGCATACGCGTCACACGAGCGCTGGAAGAGCCTTCCACCAAACCGGAAATCTTCACCGACGAGCATGGCAATCCGACCAAAGTCCCGATGATGGACAACACCGGCGTCGCGGGAGTCTATCTGAGCAGCGAAGGCAAAGTCGGCGAGAAGGAGGCCTGGGGCACACGGGGCAAGTGGATGACACTGTCGGGCAACGTTAAAGGAGAGGATGTTGTGATCGCCATCTT
>DASUFM010000456.1:0-8237 GCA_036274535.1 Blastocatellia bacterium | reverse complement strand
ACCAGGATGACCAGCAAAGTGAACCCGATGGCCAGCGCCGCAGTCGTGCCGATCTGTGCGTAATTCACGCCGCCTTCTTTCGCCAGACTGCTGACTACGGCCAGAATCAGAAGGCCCAGAATGTCATCAATCACGGCGGCGCCCAGGATGATCCGGCTCACTTCCAGATTCAACAACCCCATCTGTCCCAGGACGCGCGCGGTAATTCCCACCGAAGTCGCGACCATCGCCGCGCCCACGAAGATCGCCTCGATCCTGGTCTCGCCCCAGGCGGACATAATCAAGTAGCCGGCGATGAACGGGAAGACCACGCCCAGAACGGCGACCAGCATCGCGCGCCCCCCCACACGAAAAATGTCGGCAGGTTTCGTCTCCAGCCCGACCAGGAAGAGCAGTAAGATTACGCCTATCTCCGAAAGAGCCTCAGTCAATTCACTCGGCGCCACCAGGCCCAGCGCCCCCGGCCCGATGACCACGCCGGCCAGTATCTCGCCCGCCACCGCCGGCTGCTTCAGCCGCTCGAAGATTTCAGCCGCGAGCTTGGCCGCGACGAACATCGTAAAAATCGTGAATAACAGGTGTCCGCCCGAATTAATCATCTTTATCTCCTTATAGGGTCTATAGGGACTATAGGCCCTATAAGATTATTGACAAAACCATACTTAAAGTGAAAACTCGAACGGCGATTCGACCCCGCCCGCTTTCAAAGAATGATAACAACAACACGGAGATCATATAAATGCCACAATATGTCCTAGCCCTCGACCAAGGCACCACTTCATCACGCGCCATACTTTTCGACCGGCATGGGCGCGTCGCGAGCGTCGCCCAGCAGGAATTCCCGCAAATCTTTCCGCGAGCCGGCTGGGTTGAGCACAACCCTGAAGACATCTGGAATTCGCAACTTTACTGCGCGCGCGAGGCGCTCTCGAAGGCCGGGGCCGGGGCGGAAGATGTCGCCGCCATCGGCATCACCAACCAGCGCGAGACGACTGTCGTCTGGGATCGCACGACCGGACGGGCGATTCACAACGCCATTGTATGGCAATGCAGACGCACCGCCCTGATGTGCGACAAATTGAAGAAGGAAAAATTCGACCGTGTCATTCGCAAGAAGACCGGTCTGGTGACTGACGCCTATTTTTCGGGAACGAAGCTCGCCTGGCTCCTGGAGAACGTGAAAGACGCGCGGAAGCGCGCGAGTTCGGGCAAGCTCGCATTCGGCACTATTGACACATGGCTGATTAATCGCCTGAGCGGGGGCAAGACTCATGTTACGGATGTTTCCAACGCGTCACGCACGTTAATGTACGACATTCGCAAGCAGAAATGGGACGACGAGATTCTGAAAAAATTGCGTGTGCCCGCCGCGTTGTTGCCCGCCGTTAAATCGTCGTCCGAAGTTTACGCCGAAACCGACCCTGACCTCTTCGGCGCTCCCATCCCCATCGCGGGCGACGCGGGCGACCAGCAGGCCGCGCTCTTCGGCCAGGCCTGCTTCAAGCCGGGCATGATGAAGAACACTTACGGCACCGGCTGTTTCCTATTGATGAATACCGGCGAACAGGCTAACGCCTCGAAGTCCGGGCTCCTGACGACCATCGCATGGAGGGTCAACGGCGCGACAGAATACGCGCTGGAAGGCAGTGTCTTTGTCGCCGGCGCGGCGGTGCAATGGCTGCGCGACGGATTGAGTATCATCGGTAACGCCGCCGAGACGGAAGCGCTCGCCACTTCGGTCAACGACAACCACGGAGTCTATTTCGTCCCGGCCTTCGTCGGCCTGGGCGCGCCCTACTGGGACGCGGACGCGCGCGGCGCGATCGTAGGTCTGACCCGCGGCGCGACCAGGGCGCATATAGCCCGCGCGGCCATCGAAGCCATGGCCTATCAGACGCGCGACGTGGTCGAATGCATGGAAGCCGATTCCGGCATCAAGGCGAAGGAACTTCGCGTCGACGGCGGCGCGACGCGCAACGACTTCCTCTGCCAGTTCCAGGCGGACATCCTGGGGATCCCGGTCGTCCGCCCGGTGATCACCGAAACCACCGCCCTCGGCGCCGCCTACCTCGCCGGTCTGGCAGTCAACTTCTGGAAGAGCGAAAAGGAAATCTCCACTCAATGGCGGGAGGAGAAACGATTCGAGCCGCGTATGAGAAAGGGCGAGCGCGAGCGCCTGTACGAGGGGTGGAAAGAAGCGGTGGCCCGGGCGCGCAGTTGATGAATCATGTGGCGCCTCCGACCGGGGCCGGGTAGAATTATGGTGATTTTCAATATTACACATGCTTATTTCGGAGGTGTTGCTTATGTCTACGGTAATGGAAATTGCGCTCGATCCCGATAAGAATTACGAGATTGTCAATGGACAACCGGAGGAAAAAGAAATGCCAGGCGGGAAGCATGGGGTTATCAGCGCGAACCTGAGTGGCGAATTGAGGAACTATTCGAAAACCACCAGGCGTGGTCTGGCTTGTTCAGAAACCAACTTCAAGATCGGACAGAACGAACGCATCCCTGATGTCGCCTTTGTCCTTGCCGAGCGCATCCCTTCAGATGGAATGCCGGAAGGCGTGGTCGATTTCCCTCCCGATCTGGCTGTGGAAATCATCTCGCCCAACGATGTTCACGATAAGGTCTGCGAGAAAGTGTTGGAATATCTGGAAGCCGGAGTCCGGCAGGTCTGGCTCGTTTCGCAAAAGCTCCGTTCGATCACGATCTTTCGCTCACTAACTGACGTTCAGATCTTCACCGAGGACAACGAACTGGTAAGCGAAGACTTGCTTCCGGGGTTTCGTTGTTCTCTCAAAGAGGTTTTTCGAACATTCGTTGTGAGGTAATGAGAATCAACAGACGAGTTCAATACGGGCTTACGCTCCTGATTTTGCTCATGGGGCTTTCTTTTGCTCTGCCATGTCCCCCTCGCGCCCGCGCCGATCAGGACTCGATCGAAGTCACTTTCACCGACGTCGCTAAAGCCGCAGGCATAGACTTCGTCAACGCGTCATCGTCTGAAAAGAAATACATCGTCGAGAGCATGGCCGGCGGCGTCGCGATGTTCGATTTCGACAACGACGGCCGACTCGACATATATCTCGTCAATTCGTATTCGGTGGAAGCGGCGCTCGCCAAAAAGCCCCGCCCGCCCGCCGCGCTCTACCGCAATCTGGGCGGCGGGAAATTCGAAAACGTGACGGCGAAGGCCGGGGTCGCCGATCCCGGCTGGGCGATGGGCGTGAGCGTCGCCGATTACGACAATGACGGCGGTGACGATCTTTTCGTGGCCTGCTTCGGCCCCGACAAACTCTACCGCAATCGCGGCGACGGAACGTTTGAAGACGTGACGGCAAAGGCGGGCGTCAGCGACCCGCGCTTCTCGACCGGCTCCGCCTGGGGCGATTACGACCGCGACGGTGACCTCGACCTGTTCGTGACCAGCTACGTCGATTTCAAACTGGAAGATCTGCCCCAGTTCGGTAAAGGCGCTTTGTGCCAGTATCGCGCTATCCCCGTGCAGTGCGGCCCGCGCGGCTTGCCGGGCGCGGGCGACGCGCTTTATCGCAACAACGGCGACGGAACGTTCACGGACGTCTCGAAACAGGCGAAAGTTGACGACGCGAAAGGCTATTACGGACTCGGCGTGATGTGGACGGATTTCGACGGCGACGGATGGCCGGACGTCTTCGTCGCCAACGACGCCACGCCGAGTTACGCTTACCGAAACAACCACGACGGCACATTCACGGAGATGGGATTTATGCTCGGAGTGGCGGTTGATGAAAACGGCGTCGAGCAGGGCAGCATGGGCATTTCCATTGCCGATTACGACCGCGACGGGCGATTCGATCTGGTCGTCACCAATTTCGCGGACCAGTACAATGCGATCTATCACCGGGACGCCGACGGCGCTTTTACAGACGTGTCGCGCGCCACGAAAACCGCCGATGTGAGCCTGCCTTTCGTAGGCTGGGGAGCGAAGTTCTTCGATTACGACAACAGCGGCTGGCCGGACCTGCTGATTGTCAACGGCCATGTCTATCCACAGGTCGAAGGCGCTTTCCCGGGCGGAATGTACGGCCAGCGGAAGCTTTTTTACCGCAACCTGCGCGACGGAACCTTCACGGAGATAGGATCGTCAATTCCGGCCCTGGCCGCGAGGCGCGTTTCGCGAGGCGCCGCTTTCGGAGATTACGACGAGGACGGCGACGTTGACGTGATCGTAAACGAACTGGACGGCGCGCCCATGCTGCTTCGCAATGACGGCGGATCGAAGGCCGGCCATTGGATAAGTTTGAAACTGCAGGGGACGAAATCGAATCGCAACGCCGTCGGAGCGCGCGTCGAACTCAGGGCCGGCGGCTTGACGCAGATCGATGAAGTTCATGCCGGCGACAGCTATATCTCACATTCCGATTGGCGGCTGCATTTCGGCCTCGGCGCGGCGACCACGGTTGACGAGATCACCGTTCGATGGCCCGACGGCGCGGTCGAAAAATTGGCGAAAGTGAAAGCCGATCAGGTATTGAATATCGTTGAGCGCAAATAACATTAACCGCGTCCATCTCGGCTCTTTCTGGAACATCACCTGCCTTGAAATGACCGGCCTGCTGAATCCGCGGGTCTGTAATTATTCATTCAAACAAAAAACGGGGAGGTATGTTATGGGAATCTTCGACAAAATGTTCGGACGCGGCGCTGACAACGCTCCGGCGGGCGCCGAGCAACAATTCAATCAGCTCAAACAGAAATATCAGACCGTGCTCAACATGATCGAGCAGCAGAATGTGAGATTGCAAAATCTGCACGTCGAAAACAATAAATTGTTCATCAAGGGAACCGCGCCCTCTCAGCAAGCCAAGGACGCGATCTGGGATCAGATTAAATTGGTCGACCCGAACTACAGCGATCTCACGGCCGATATCACTGTCGAAGCGCCTCAGCAGCGAGCCGCGGCCGTAGGAGGCCCCACGGCGGGCGGCCAGACTTATACCGTTCAGTCAGGAGACACGCTGTCCAAGATCAGCAAACAGTTTTACGGCAGCGCGAACGAATACATGCGAATTTTCTACGCCAACCGCGATAAGCTCTCAGATCCTGACAAGCTTCAAATAGGGCAGCAGTTGATCATTCCGTCCGAATAATGACGTTTGAGCCGAATGAGTCAGCGGATCTCCATGCATATGCCATATTTCATATGTCCTGTTTCATATGAAATATGGCATATGCTACGGTTTCCGGATTTTGGCGCGATCTTTTTGCAGTTGCTCTGACTTCAGGCGCTCCACCTCAGCGAATTCACGCGCGGCGTCTTCACGCCTTCGGAGTTGTTGATAAACGCGCGCCAGCGTATAGCGCGTCTCTTGATCGGCGGGCTTTTTCGCGGCGGCGAATTCGAGCGGCTTGACGGCCTCGGCCGCTTTGCCCTGTTTGAAAAGAATCCTGCCTAATAGCCCGTTGGCTTCGGGCGATTGCGGGTCGAGTTTGAGCGCCGCCTCTATGCGCTCTCGCGCTGGGTCTGTGTTGCCGTCTTTTTCCAGAGCGGCAGCCAGATAATAAATGGTCGTGAAATCCCGGGGGCTGCGTTTGGCTTCTTCCTCGAATGCCGCGACTGCCTCTTTGTTGTGGCCGAGCTGATAATGGGCCAGCCCCGTCGAAAAATACAGGCGTGGCAGATCAGGGTTGAGCCTGGCCGCTGATTGCAACTCTTCAAGGGCCTTCTCGAATTCCTGGTCGCGCAGAAAGGCCTGGCCTTGCAACAGGTGCAGCGCTGGGCGGCCTTCGGGGAAAGAGGCCAGACGTTCGAGCGTAGCGCGAAAGCCCGGTCTGCCCAGACGCAGGTAAGCGAGGCCCAGGCTGTAGAGCGCCGCCGCGTCCGGCGGCGCGACGTCGCGAGTCTGTTCGAGTTCCCTGACGGCTTCTTCATCGCGCCCCAGCGCGATCAGGGAGAGACCGTAGAGTTGGCGCGCCTGTGTCACATCGGGCTGTTGTTCCAAAAGCTGTTCAAAGGCGGCGATGGCCTGATCGAACTTGCCGGCGCGGTAATGCGCGATGCCGAGATTGAGAAGAAGCTGCGGCAACCGCGGCGCGAGTTTGAGCGCGGCCTCGTAAGCGGCGACTGCTTCATCGTATTTGCCGAGACGCGCCAGCACGACGCCAAGATTGGCTTGCGCGCTCAAATAGTCCGGCTTGATCGCGAGCGCGGCGCGGTATTCGGCGGCTGCTTCGTCGAGCTTGCCCTGTTGTTGAAGCTCGATGGCGCGGTTAAATATCGCGGTTGCGTCCTGCGCCTGTTGAAAGGCGACCAACGCCGCAATGACGAATGTCAGAATGGTTTGCTTCACATGTTTATTCTATATCGACATCGGATCAATTTTTATCCTTTACGGCCTTGCCGCGCCCCCTCCAATCAGATTCCATCTTCCGCAGGTCGGCGGCGTCCGCCGCGCCGGGTTTCAAGCTCAAATACCGGTGAATCGAATCGGCGGCCTCTTTGAACTTCTGTTCGTGAGCGAAGACTTCGGCCAGATAAACGTGCGCGCGCGCGGCGCTCTCAGGGCCGAGTTTCAATGCTTCTTCAAAGCACTGTTTGGCCGGTTCGTAGCGGTTGAGCGATAGATTGGCGTAGCCGAGCAACAGCAGAGTCAGGGGGATTTTCGGGTCTATGGAGAACGCCAGTTCCAGGTTGTTCACTGCGGGTTCAAACTGCTTCTGCTGAATCTGGCAATAGCCAAGCCCGCGCAGCGCCGGGACGTATTTTTCGTTGAGTCGCAGCGCCCGCTCGAAATCTGCGGCCGCCTCTGCCAATTGGTTGCCCCCCATTAAGACGTTGGCGCGTTCGGTCAGCGCCTGAAAATATTCCGGATAAAGTTCGATGGCCTGATTGAATGCGGTGAGAGCCTTCTCGCGCTGGTTCTCCTTTTGCAATTTGACTCCCTGATCAAAGGCCTTGCGCGCCGCTTTGGGAATGTCCTGTGTCACTTCGGCCACGCTAACAGTGCCGGGCTTAGCCTCGCGTTTGCCGCTGTGCAGAGGCAGGCGCAGGTAAACGTCAATCTGCACGCGATTGGAAAAGGCCCGCGTGCTGTCCGATTCGGCCCGCTCGCTGTACTGTTCGGGCGCGTCCGGGTTGGTGGCCGAGACCTGATAACGACCTGCGCTCAACCCGGCGATTTCATAACGCCCATAATCGTCTGTCAGGGTTTCGCGCTTCAATCCATTAGCCATTTCGAGCTTGACCGGGACGCGTATCGCCGGTTTGCCGTCGGGCAGACTGACTCGGCCGAAGACAATGATGTTACCTTGCCCCACGGCTGTGGCGATTAACGCGGGGCAAATCGCGAGCGCGAGTAATACTCTCAGTCCTGTCGAGCGACGACGAATTTTTAGGAATTGTGAGTTCAACATACAAGCCCTTCAGTAAAAACTTGCCATGACCCGAATCTTTTCACATGCAGAGCCATGCTTGGTTGCTACGCGACGAAGAAGGCGCGCATTTCGCGCAAAAGCTTGGGTAATGATAAGCAATAAAACGGGGGCTGCAAATGTTTTGCAACCCCCGTGAATGGCTTATATCAACCGTGGTTCGCGGTTAGAAGTAAATCTTGGCCGCCAACTGGATTCTGCGGTTTCCAGAAACAAAGCCTGGTTGTCCGCTGTACTCACCCAGCGCGCGACCCAGACGGCCGCTGGCCGGTGAGACGCCCGTGCGGGTGTTACGGATTGTCTGGGGAGATCCCAGTTGCTTCGCGCCGTACTGGTTGAAGTTGTTGATGTCCCAGGTCAAGCCGGTGTTGATGTTATCGAATTGCGCGTGGTTGAAGGCGTTGAACATCTCCAGGCGCAATTGGATGTACCGCTGACCGTCGCCGCCGAGCGGGAAGCTCTTGAAGACAGACAGGTCGGTGACGTTGATGCCCGGCCGCCGGATGATGGAGCGCGCTTGCGGCCCCGAGTTGATATTCGGAAGACTGAGCTTCGTGATGTCCAGCGAAGATCCGCCTTGCTCCGAACCGCCATTTACATTGGTCTGCGCGTCGCCGGTGATGACCACCCGCGGGCCTTCCGTCCAGGAACCGCTGACGCGCTGGTTTACGTTTATGTTCGGTATACCGAAGCCGAGTTCGGTGGGCACGCCCGATTGGAACGTAGTGATGCCGGTAACCTGCCAGTTGTTCGCTACGCCCTTCAGGAGCCAGTTGTCGGTTTTGAGCTTCGGAATATCCCACAAATAGTTGACTACC
>DASUFM010000455.1:0-8210 GCA_036274535.1 Blastocatellia bacterium | reverse complement strand
AATGGAAGAAAAACGTTGAATAGAAATCCGGAGAGAAATCGATCCACCCATCC
This sequence comes from Blastocatellia bacterium, assembly GCA_036274535.1. GTDB lineage: Bacteria > Acidobacteriota > Blastocatellia > RBC074 > RBC074 > JAJVID01. The sequence continues at coordinate 8,157 of DASUFM010000455.1, read as the reverse complement.
GCCGTAATAGCCGGATATTGCGCCGATAAACGTTCCGATGACGGCGGAGATCAGGACCACTGACGCTCCGACCCGCATTGAAATGCGCGCGCCATACATCACCCGCGACAGCACGTCGCGTCCAAGGTCGTCCCGCCCGAAGATGAATTCGCGCGTGGGTTTCAATCGCTCTTCGGTCGGCTGATTGATCTCGAGCCTTGTTTGCTCGCGCGGATCGTAAGGCGCGAGCAACGGGGCGAAGATTGCGACGAAGAGTAGGGCGGAAATGATGGCCAAGCCGACTTTGCCTAGACGATTCATATTAACTATTCGACCTTGATTCTGGGATCCAGCAGCCGGTATGCGAAATCCGTAAGAAAATTGGCTACGATGTATGTGAGCGCGATCATCAGGATACAGCCTTGAACCATCGGATAATCCCGTGAATTGATGGCTTCGACGGTCAAACGGCCGATGCCCGGCCAACTGAAGATCACTTCGGTGATGATTGCGCCGGCCAGCAGCACGCCGAATTGCAGTCCGATCACCGTGACGACCGGGATCAACCCGTTTTTCAGAACGTGCTTATAAATGACCTGTCGCTTGTTCAATCCTTTTGCGCGAGCCGTCCTCACATAATCTTCGCCCAACTCCTCGATCACGCTCGAACGGACCATGCGTGTCAGGAACGCCGCCAGTGGCGCTCCCATGGTGATTGCAGGCAGGATCAGATACTCCGGCCCGAAATTGCCCGAAACCGGCAGCAGATTGAGCTGGATCGCAAACAGATAGATCATCAACGGCCCCAGCACGAAACCGGGAGTGCTGATCCCCAGTAAAGCCACGATGGAAGCGATGCTGTCCCGCGCCTTGCCCTGGTTCGTTCCGGCCGTAACGCCGAGCGGGATTGCGACGAGGATTGCGAATGCAAGTCCGGCCAGAGCCAGTTCGATCGTCGCCGGATAACGTCCGAGGATTTTTTCAAGAACCTGGTCGGACGGATTGATCAGGCTTACGCCGAGATCGCCTTTCAGAACTCCGCGCCAGTAATTGACGTATTGCCTTGTGAGCGGTTGATCCAGACCGAGCTTATGTTTCAACTCATTGACTTGCTGTTCGGTCGCGTTGTCCCCGAGCGCGTTCCGCACAGGATCACCGGGGACGATGTGAATCATCAGAAAGACGAGTGTGACTACTGCCCATACTACCGGCGCCACGAATAACAGGCGTTTCGTCAGGGCGGTGATGAGGTTTCGCATGTTGTCAATAATAGCAGAGAATCGCTCAGCGATTGCGCAGATTGATTTGAGAGGAAAAGCATTTACCATTTTCCATATATGAATTGACATTTGTCATTGCCCCGGAATCAGCCAATGTTCATTGGGCATTGAATCGCTATTGTCTACGGCGATGGCAAATATCAAATCTCATGTCGAAAATGGTAAATGGAACTTTCCCTCAGTTTAGAGATCTATTTATTACGGCGCCGATTTTGTGTAACCCGGGGTCCCCGATCGTTGACAGGGTATCCCAAATTGTCACGCTCAATCGCCGAATCAAGTAAATATTTCAATTTGCCTTTGAACGTTCTGATTACGCACGGGAATCGTCTTTCGGACACCTGAGTAGGCAAATAGATCGGTATTCTTTTGCAAGATGATTGATTATTCCCCGTTCCGTAATCGGATCGCGCACATATTCTTAAAGATATTTACAAAGAGCGATCAGTAAAGCAACTTATGGCATTCATGTTGCGTCTGAACGCGCATTACGGGAGGATGACATTAAGAAATTTACCGAATTCAACTTTGAAAAGACGTAAATATAGACGGACTTTGAAAAGAGAGGAACGGACGATAATGATCAAAAAGACTGGCGATTTAGCTCTGGCGGCGGGAACAGAAGAAGTGATCGCCGTAAACAACGCCAATAGTAATGATCTGGCGATTGAAGACAAGGCCGTGTCCGTTGAGCATCCCGAATTACAGGAGAAGGTCAATTTAGTAATTCACGAATGGCTGACCGATATGTGGCTGTTGACTACCGGTGAGCATATAATCACTGACTACACTCCCCATAAGAAGCATAACGGACGTCCCCTGGCCATCGTTTGCGACGGCCAGATGAAGTTGACAGAATCAAAACCAAGCACGCTTAACGCCTTGCGCGCGGTGGGCATTGAAATGTCTTAAAGGCGGTTGGCAGGAAGTTTTCCGCGGTTTTCGGAGATTGAGGTAGAGACGCAAGATCTTGCGTCTCTACCTCAATTTTTTATCCTTTATTTTTACGCATTCGCAGAATGCGCAACACTTCTCCGGTATGAATCGGGGTCGCTTTGTTAAGCACAGTGTGCTGAATAGTGATCAGCAATTGATCGTCTCGGCCTCGGAAGCGCCCGGTCAATGGGTAATTGCCGGTTTGCACAACCACTCCTTCCCGCACCATGTTCCAGAATTGCTTCTGCGTTATCCAATATTCCTTACCGTCGTTGCATATGATCAGGGCCGTTTTTTTGACTTTCATATTTTTCCGACCGTTAGTGAACTTGTAAGAGCCGCTTGCGTTCAATTCGTTTCGACCGACAGTGGTCACATAGCGCTTCTCACTGCCCGGGCATTGTGTCACGGCGGCAGATTCGCGGCAAGAAGATAATAGAAGACGGGAGCGGGAAGAAAATGAGTCTTAGCGGCTCATACATCTTTCCCCACTCCCGTCTTCTATTCTTTGCGTAGAGCGATGTAGGGCTCGATTTCGCGCATCATTGTGGCAAATTCATCAAATCTCAGCGATTGCGGTCCGTCCGACCAGGCCTCTTCAGGACGCGGGTGGACTTCGGCCATCAAGCCATCGGCGCCGATTGCGACGGAGGCTTTCGCGAGTGGACGAACCAGACTTCGTTTACCTGTGGCGTGGCTCGGATCGATGATCACCGGCAGATAGGTTAATTCGTTCAGCAGCGGGACGGCCGCGATGTCCAGCGTGTTGCGCGTGGCCGTTTCGAACGTGCGAATACCGCGCTCGCATAGCATCACGTCCGGATTGCCGTGTGTCACTATATATTCCGCCGAGAGCAGGAATTCTTTGATTGTCGCCGACAACCCGCGCTTCAGCATGACCGGCTTCGAGACCTCACCCAGTTTTTTAAGCAGCGCGAAATTTTGCATGTTTCGCGCGCCGACCTGCAGAATGTCGGCGTATTCCGCCACCAGTTCGACGTCCTCCGTATCCAGGACTTCCGTAATGACTTTCAATCCCGTGCGTTTGCGAGCCTCGGCCAGAAGTTTCAACCCTTCTTCGGCGAGGCCCTGGAAATCATAAGGCGAAGTGCGTGGCTTGTAGGCGCCGCCGCGAAGGATCCTGGCGCCGGAGGAGGCCACGGACTCAGCAGTCGACATCAGCTGATCATGGCCTTCCACCGAACACGGTCCCGCCATAACGACGAAGCCGCCGTCTCCGATGGCCACGTCTCCGACCCGAATCACACTCCTTTGCTTCTTTACTTCCTTACTGACCAGTTTGAAGGGTTGCAGTATCGGAAAGGCGTCTTCGACTCCCTCGGCGGATTTCAGGCGTTCGATGTGCTCTTTTTTGTCGCCATGTCCTATGGCGGCTATGACGGTCCTCTCTGTCCCCCGAATTACGTGGGCCGTATAGCCGAACTCCCGAATTCGGTCACAGATATGCTCGATCTGGCTATCCGCCGCTCCGGCTTGCATCGCTACAATCATTTTTTATCTCCTTAATAGGACGGATAGGACGGATAGGACGGATAGGACAAATAGGAGTTCCTATCCGTCCTATCCGTTCTATTCGGCCTGTTTATAACTACCCAAAACTTTGACGCTGCTGGCGAATTCCCGCAGGTGCGCCAGCGCGTTGCGGACCCCTGGATCGGTCTGGGCGCCGCTGAAATCCAGGTAGAAGCTGTATTCCCAGGGGCGGCCGATCAGAGGACGCGACTCGATTTTCATCAAATCAATATCGCGCAATGCAAACACGGCCATCGCGCGAAAAAGAGATCCCGTGCGGTTTTCGACCGAGAAGACGATCGATGTTTTGTCCGCGCCGGGCGGCAATTCGGCGCAATCGTCTTCCCGCGCGAGCAGTAAAAATCGAGTGAAGTTCGCCTGATCGTCTTCAATGCCCGGAACCAGGATCCGCGCGCCGTAAACTTCGGCCGCGGCCGCGCTCCCGATCGCGGCCGCCCCAGACTCGCGGTTCTCCATAATCATCTTGACGCTGCCCGCCGTGTCGTAAGCGGCGACCGGCCGCATCTCGGGACGGCCGGATAGAAACCTTCTGCATTGCCCCAGCGCCACCGGGTGCGAATAGACGCGCTTGACATCTTCGATCTTCGTTCCAGGCGCGGCGATCAGGTTATGAACGATTCGCAGATTGGTTTCGCCGACGATCTGCAGACTGTGCTTGAGCAGCAGGTCGTAGTTTTGATGAACCGAACCGAAGAGCGAATTCTCGATCGGCGCCAGGCAATAATCGCTTGAACCGTCTTCGACTTCGGCGAACATCTTTTCGAATGTTTCACAGGGAATAAGATCGACCTCGTGGCCAAGCAGTTTTCGCGCCGCCTCGCCGCTGAACGCCCCGGGTTCGCCTTGAAACGCGACTCGCCGGTTCTTCATTTCATTAGCATCCATTCTCTATAACTCCCTCTTACAAACTGAAAGGCCCCTCACTCGATTTGAATGAGGGGCCTTTCTCAGGCGTTCTGTTAGCTCTCAGTCAGGCTAACGAACTTATGACCCCTCCGCGGCTAAAGCCGCGGCTAAAATAAAAGTAAAATCCGAAGCCGGGTATGTATTTGGGCATAAGTTCAAGCGCCGTTCGTCGAAATCTTCGAAATCTTCGAAATCTTATGGAAAATTTGATAAACAAGATTTATAACACACGCATTATCAGCGAGGCTTTGCCGGGAGTCAAGAAGATCAGCTCAATTGATAGCTTTTCCGGCTTCCAACGAAGCGCTCGGAGGTATGAAATTAAGGTTGAGAAAAGCCTTTAATTCCGCCGCCCATTCGCGCATGCCCTGGTAATCGATTTCCTGCTCAGTCCTCATATCCCCGGCCATGCCGACGGCGTCCAGGCCCAGTTGATTGGCGATATAGAGCGCGCGGGACAAATGGAAACCCTGTGAAACCAGGACCGCTCGCTTAAGGCCGAAAACCTCTTTCGCGCGCAGGCAGGTCTCGTATGTCGAGCGCCCGGAGACGTCAAGGATCACGTCCTTCGGCGCGACGGCGTGGCTGACCAGATAATCGTACATCGCTTTCGGCTCGTTATAATTTCGTTGACGGGCGTCGCCGGAGACCAGAATACGGTCCACCTTGTGAGCGTTGTAAAGTTCTATCGCCGTATTGACGCGGTCCGCCAGGATCGGCGAGAGATCGCGGTTGCCGTAAACGCTCGCGCCGAATACGACAGCCACGCGCGGCGGCGGCCAGTCCAGCGTGTCCAAATTGTTTATATTGGTTATGATCCGGTCGTCGTACCCGTGAACCTGGCCATGCACGTAGAGCAGGCTCGAAGCGATGATCAGGAGCGCGACGATTAACAATCGATAGCGATTCATTGGCGCGCATGACCTTCCATAAATAGGGCGCGCGATATCAAACAATTTCGCAGGTGAAACTGTCAAGCGCGGCCCTCGCGTTGGAGCGGAGCTTGTGATATAGTCCCAAGCTTCGAAATCATTATTAGGGCTTATAAGCCCTATGAGTCATATAAGTCCTGTTAGGGAGTATAGATCATTTATGGCTAAAAAATGTCAGGTGACCGGCAAGAAACCGATGTTCGGTAACAATGTTTCGCATGCCAACAATAAGACGAAACGCCGCTTCGATCCGAACTTGCAGTGGCACAGGTTCTGGGTTCCGAGCGAAGGCCGCTGGGTGCGGTTGCGCGTGACGCCTCGCGGAATCAAGACGATCGACAAGATCGGCATCGAGAAAGTCCTTTCCGACATGCGCGCTCGCGGTGAGAAGGTCTAACGAAATTACGCGCGCGGCGTTTCAGCGCGACGCTGATTGTGAAGATTGCGAAATTATGCGCCGCATCCTCGACACCAGGGCGAGAAGGCGCGCGTCGTCAAGCGATTCTCCCGCCAGAGTCATTTCCGCATCGCTCAACGTCTGACGCAGTTCAATCTCGGAAATCGGGAATCGGCGCCGGCGCGCGGCGGCCAGGATTTCATCACTGGAGGCGCGCGATGAAAGCCCAAGCCTGCGGCAGAGGCCGGCTTTGAATCGAGGATAGATGTTCTCCAGCGCCAGTTCGCGCGCCCGAGCGGCCTGTTGCAGGTTGGCCATCGAGCCGACGAATTCCAGGGGGGAGTGGCGATCGACCTGAGGCAAAGGCAGCGGCCTGGCGTAACGCCGGCCGTACGTGTGGACGATCAGCAGGCTCAATCCCGCTCCCTGCAGAAGCAGCCAGAGCGCGGGCGTGCCGCGAAAGTAATTGACCAGCGGATTGCCTTCGGTGTTATAGCCGTGGTGGAACTCGTCGAATAGAATCCGGCGATCCGGCGCGCCCATCGAACGCAGAATGTTCATCACCAGCGTCAGATTCCCTCCGCGCGCAACACCGTTGTTGGCGACCACGAACGGATCGGAAAGAAAAATGACCCGACCGGCGCCATATTTGAAATCCGCGAGCGCGGCGCCTTCCTTGTCCCCGAGGTGAATTACAGGAGCCCGTAAACCCTGCGCGGAATCTTCTTCAGCTTTTACTTCTATTACTGTTTCTTCGTCTTCTGTTTCTTCTGTATCGTCTTCTGTTTCCGCGTCTTTTATGGCTTTCGGGCTGGGCGGCGCTTCTGCGACGCCTGTCGCCGGCGTCCCCTGCGTCTTAGCCTCTCCGGCTTCAGCCGGAGGATGAAAACTCATTCGCGTCGCGAATTGGGAGAACGCAAGTCCGCGGACCTCCCTGGTTAGTTCAGTCGGTTGCGCAATCAATTCGTCGCTCTCTTCATCTATGAATTCCTCGGGCGTAGCGGCCATGGAGGGCGGTATGCCCGCCGATTTCGAACTGATGGCCGGGTCCGCGAACTGGTCGAGCGGTGACCGGCTGATGATCAACGCCTGTCCGCCGGCCGCTATCCAGGTTTGCAGATCGAAGGTCTCTTCATGCGACATCTTCTGGCCGGATATAAATGGGCCGATGACGACCAGTATCGCATCCTTGACCTCGGGGGCCTCGGCGTGAAGCTGTGAATAACGGCTTCTCCAACGCGCCACTGGCATTCCCGATTCTTCGAGCAACTGGTAGAGAGCGCGCGTCCCGGTCGGGCCCGAATTGTACGTGGAGCGATTCGGCGCGAACTCATTCTCCTGAGGCCGGTCGAGTTCGATGTTTCCCGCCATGCTCATCGCGATGAGCGCGAAAATCACGACGATTATTGTAATGGTGACGCCAAAATAACGACGCATGGAATACTATTTGGTCGCCTCCTGATAAAGCGTGACGAAGCGCTGGAAATCTTCTTCCGTGGCGCGATCCTGGCCATACCAGGCGCGTTCGAACGCGAAGGTCATGACGGAGAATGTCGGAAATATCCGCTGTTCAGACCGCATCTCGTCAAGGTAATCGCGATTGGTCTTGGACTGTCCCAGGCGCAGCTTGCCGCGTTGGTCGAAGTCGCAAAGCAGTGCGATATACGCCCGGCGGATCGCTTTTCGGTATTCGCCCTTTCGCGCCAGATCGGAAGCCGTCGCGAACAGATCGGCGCCGGTGGCGCCTTCCGCGATCTCTTCGCCCAACGCTTCCCGCGTCTTCGCCTCAGCCTCTTTCGCCGGCTTCCGGCGAGTCTGAAACCGCCGCGCGAGTTTCACCGTCCCGAAAATCAGGGCTACTATCGCTACCAGAAAGATCAGCGCCCGTAAGATCATGACCGATCCGCCGCCTCCGGTTTGTTGCGCGCGCTCCCTGGACCCGCCGAACAGTTTTACCAGCAGCTGAATAATGAATCCCCATAATTTATTGAACCAACGCGCTAACATCGATTCCCGTTTTTCATCAGGCTGGTATTCAGCGCGTGAGAGAATGCCGTCGAGCCTGGCGCGCTGATCCTGCAATGTCCGATCTCCAGCCGCTTGAGCCGCTTTTACGCTTTCTCGAAGTCTGGCAAGACGGGCCGAAATCTCGCCCAGCATCGAAAGCGGCCCT
>DASUFM010000454.1:0-3940 GCA_036274535.1 Blastocatellia bacterium | reverse complement strand
CGGCCGTGTCCCAAAATTCCTGTAAAGACCGCGCCCCGCCTTTTTCATATTCGCGCGATTGGACCAGAAGATCGAGTTTGTCCGCGGCCTTGACCAATCTCGACTCGACGCTCGCGCGATGTTCGTAATCTAAAAAGAGTTCGAGATAAGACTCGCGAAAATCACCCAGTTCGGTAAAAATCTCTTTGGCGATGGCCTCGTCAGCGGCCTTGATCTCAGCCTTACCGAAATAGCGTTTGATCGTGCTCGGCAGATCGCCCGTGCGAGTCTCCGTCAGGTCGTGCAGCAGGGCCATTCTGAGCAACCGCTCGACGTTAACCTCGACGCCGCGCGCGCGCGCGCGGTCGGCCAGCAGCATCGCGATCACCGCGACACCGAACGAATGCGCGGCGACCGATTCCACATCGCGCACGCCACGTAATAACCATCCAATGCGCGGCGTAGATTTCAGCCGCGCCAATTCAGCGAGAAATTTTATCAAACCACTTGCTTCCGGCATACGGGTTACGCTAACGGTTTTGACGCAATAGGTCAACCATATGATATATTAGCTAAATGGGACTTTTAGGATCTATAGGTCTTATGGCCCTATAACTTATTTTATGCGTTATCCGACCTCATTCAGGATCGAAGGGCGCGAACTTTCGCCGCCACTCATTCTCTCGCCGATGGCTGGCGTGACCGATTCGCCTTTTCGCAGGGTCGCCAAAAAATGCGGCGGCCTGGGGTTGATCGTCACCGAATTCATCAGCGTCGAAGGCCTCACGCGCGGCAACCTGCGCTCCCACGAAATGATGCGATTCACATCTGAAGAGCGTCCCATAGCGATCCAGATCTTCGGCTATGATGAAGTGAGAATGCGATGGGCCGCTGAGATCGCCGAAGAAGCAGGCGCCGACTTTGTGGACATCAACTGCGGGTGCCCGGCTAGGAAGGTGGTCAATGGCGGCGGCGGATCGAACCTGCTGCGCGACCTGCCGCAACTCGAGAAAATCCTGACCGAGGTCAAACGCGCGATCAGCGTCCCGATGACGGTAAAGATCCGCGCGGGCTGGGACGACAAATCGATCAACTGCGTCGAGGTCGCGAAGTTGATTGAAGGTTGCGGCGGCGCAATGGTCACGCTGCATGGACGAACAAGGGTCCAGGGCTACAAGGGCTGGGCCGATTGGGACCTGGTGCGCGAGATCAAACGCCATGTCTCGATTCCGGTTTCGGGCAGCGGCGACATCCTCAGACCTGAAGACGCGATGCGGCGGTTCGACGAAACCGGCTGTGACGCCGTCCACATCGGGCGCGGCGCGATAGCCAATCCCTACATATTCCGCCAGACATGGGAGACAATGAACGGGCTCGAACCATATCGCCCCTCGCCACGAGAGATGCATGCGCTGTTGCTGGAATTCCGTGACAATCTGCGCGCGCACATGCCAGAAAAAGGCGTAATCGGAAGAATGAAGATGCTCTCGGCTCAATTCCTGCGCGGGCTGCCGGGCGGCGCGCACATCCGCACAGCCGTCCTTCGCTCGCAATCTGTCGAGGAAATGGAGCCGCTCTTCGAGGAATATTTCTCTCTCGCCGAAATCTACGGAATTGACGCGGAGTTACAAAGCGCTCCCGATGAAGAGGCGGAACTGGCCGAGTGCGGCGTCTAGCCTGATATTGATCGGCGTACGGATCTTCAGCCCGTTGCCACGAAGAAATTCCTGATACCGCGGTTGACAGACTGCGTATCGGCCAGTACCATACGCCTTCATTTTTGGCCAGGTAGCTCAGTTGGTAGAGCAACGGACTGAAAATCCGTGTGTCGGCGGTTCGATTCCGTCCCTGGCCATCAACAAATTCAATAAGTTAGAGGCGGCTTTCGAGCCGCCTTTTTGCTTCTTGTGTGCCTACAGTGTGCGAACGTTGGAAAAGAGCAGATTTTCAAGCTTCTCAGCCGCCGCTTTCTGCATGTTCGGCAGCACATGGGAATAGGTATCCAGCGTCAATGTAATGCTCGCGTGTCCGAGCCGTTCCGAAACGACCTTTGGGTTTTCGCCCGCCAGCAATAGCAATGTCGCGCACGTATGGCGCAGATCGTAAAGCCTCACCGTTGCCGGCAACCCCGCCGTCTTCAGCGCGGGCTTGAAATGTCGGCAGCTTAGGTTCCCGACGCGGATCGGCGTTCCAAACTCCGTCGCGAAAACCAGATTGTTGTTTTCGTATTCCTTCCCAAGCTTTAAGCGGTGTTCAGCCTGCTTGACCTTGTGGGCAGAAAGTTGTTTGACTATCGAAGCGGGCAAAGGGATTGTCCGGCGTGATTGCGGCGTCTTTGGGTCGTCATAATACCAGCCGCCGCCTTTGCGCCAGATCAGTGCGCGCTGAATGGTCGCAGTTCCCTTCTGTAGATCGACGTCCCTCCATTGCAGCCCAAGATATTCTTCTGGTCGCATTCCGGTTGCGACGGCAAACGCGAAGATAATCGCGTGCCGGTCGCCTTCCGACGCCTTTAGCAGTTTCCCGACCTCCTCCGCTGTCAGCGCATCCATTTCCCGCTTGGCCATCTTCGGCAATTCTACAAACTCAGCCGGATTCCGGCTAAGCATGCCCCACATCACTGCCTGCTTTAGTGCGCTCGAAAGAATGGAGTGTGTGTAACGGATAATGCGCGGAGAGAGACGCGCCTGCATCTCGCCGTAGAGCGTCTGGATGTCGAGCGGCTTCAAACTATCGAGCCTGGTCGCTCCGAGAGCATTCCTGACATAACGCCGCATCATATCAACGTAATCGTTATAGGTCCGCTCCCTCAAGCGCGGTTTCGCCGCCGCCTCAAGCCACTTGTCCAGATACTGATTGACCGTCATGCGCGACGGTTCGACGAAAACGCCCAGGTCGATTTCACGCAACACGGCGGTTTTGTATTTTTCGGCGTCTTTCTTTGGACCGTAAATCGTCTTGTTGCAGGTCTTCCGCTTCCCTGTCGCGCCATTTGTCATGGTGATTCGCACAACGTATTTGTTCTTTCCCCGCTTGATAATTTGACCTCTTTTGCGGGTCTTCGGCTCGTTTCCTGAGTTGTCGTCGGGTCCAGTGTTCATTGAGCGCCTCCCTTCTTCGGTCGCCCTCTTTTTGGAACCTCAACGCGCCCCTTTAAAGCCATTTGAATGGCCTTGTCGTCGTTGTCCATGACGTGTTCGAGCAGGTCGTTTGGAGTGCAATCGAGCGTCACGCAAAGCCGTGAAAGTACGGACAGGTCAATGCTCGATTGCTTTCCTTTGTTTTGAACAAGGCGGAGAAGCGTGTTGTACGGCACGCGCGAATCCCTCGCCACGCTGTACAGCGTCACGCCCCGTACCTTGATCGCTTCATCGAGTGTGACAATAAACATTGGGTTATTCATACCACAATGGTACACAAAGAAAAAAGACACGTCAACGGATTGATGCTTGATTATTGACGTAGACGTGTGATATTTTCTATTTGTCAGCTGATAACAACGAAAGGAAACGGCGATGGAAATCAACAAGATCAAAAAAGCGGCGGAAATCGCGAAATCGAAAACGAATGACAAGCGTTGGATCAACGCGATCGACAAAGCGGTCGCGGGCGTCGAAGCTGGCTGGATCGTGACCCATGAGACTCACGGCATTATGGTCACGACGGACAGCGGCGAAACCTACCGCGCCAACGGCGTGTGCCAGTGCAAAGCGTTCTCGAAAGGTCAGCCCTGCAAGCACCGCGCGCTCGCCCGCTTGGTCGAGATCGCGGACGAACTAAAGGAAGAGGCGGCGCCGGCCGTCTCTTTCGAAACCGAAGTCGCCGCCACTCCTCGCATCCATCTCATCGCCGAAATCGAAAACATCTGGCCGCGCGTGGAAACGACGCCGCTCTACACCGCCCTGCTCGCCCGCTTCGGCGTGAGTTCCTTGAATTTCCTCGATGACGATATGCTGCGCCG
>DASUFM010000453.1:0-9816 GCA_036274535.1 Blastocatellia bacterium | reverse complement strand
TCATCGTCTTACTTCCAAAATGCGAACCAGCTTTTTGTCTTCCTGCGTCCGAGCAGGGCGTCCACGTCGGCGTCCGGCTGAAAAGGAATGGCGCGGTCGTTTATCAGAGCTTCGGGATTCGCTTCGACCAGGGCGCGCGCGTACTCTTCCCCTCCCCAATCGGCCGCGATCGCCGCGGCGCGCGATAACACCGGGCGGCGGCGGTCCTGGTGATGGGCGTCGGTGGCTATGAAATGGGCCAGCCCGGCCTCGATTATACGCTTCGCGGCCTGCTGCGCATCACGCCCGAATTTGCCGATCAGACTGGCCGCGTCGAGTTGCGCGAACGCGCCGCGCTCGATCATATTTCCCAGTATCGCAGGAGTCTCCTGAAGTTTCCTGTTGCGTTCAGGGTGCGCAATGACCGGGATGACGCCCGCCTGCAGAATCTGGAATATCGTCATCTCAACGTTCGGCGGTATTGAGCTGAAAGGAAATTCGAGCAGCATATACGAGCCGCCATTTATCCGTATGCGCGCGCCCGGATCGTCCAGCTCCTGAAATATCTCGTAACTGTATCTGACTTCCCCGCCCGGAACTATGGTGACGCATGCGTCGCATCCCTCCATCACCATCGCAATCTTCCGCTTAATAGTCTCGCTGTCAGGAGCGTCGTATTTTTCATTGAACATATGCGGCGTCGCGACAATGGTCTTAATCCCGTCGGCGGCGGCGGTTCGGCACATGGCGACCGATTCTTCCAAAGAAATTGCTCCATCGTCGGTCTCAGGCAGCACGTGACAGTGAATGTCAACCATTTGCGTCAGATCGAGCGACTTGGAGGAGACAGCCATTATTGACACCTCACACCTCACATCTTTACAGAGGCGCAAGATCTTGCGTCTCCATACAGGAAAGTATTTAAGGGCAATTATCAGGATTCGCATTATCAATGATCGAATCATTGCGTTCAAGCCGTCGTTATCTAATCTCGACTTTGTCCATCGTGACCTCACATTGGACAAAGTCGCATTTAACCGTTAATTGCCTGGTGAACCACTTATCCGCATAGGTCGCAAGCGCTTAGTTTCAGGTTATAAGACAGCCAGAAGAGGCGCAAAATTCTGCGCCTCTTCTGGTCATTTCGACGCGCGTTAATTATCACCCCAGTTATCCGTGGGCCATCTTGCCGCACATCTTCCGATTTTTCTCAGAGCGAGCCCTTTCTGACTCAAATCCACTATTCTGCAAGAGCCTTAATGATCAATTTCAGATCCAAATTCAAATAACAGCCTGCCAGCCGCGAGCAAAAATCGCGGCGCAAGAGGTTTAATGCATTACATGATCGGCCGTATTGCTCAATCTTGCCAACAATTTAGCGGGTTTATCGTTTCTTGAATAAATTTTCCTGCTCCGACGACCGCCTTTGGCCTGCGGTGTGCATTAAGCACGTCTTGAAAGAAATATCCTTCTTAATTCTCATCAAAAAGTTGATGCGAATACCATCGTCCATCTGCGACAAACGAGAATTCAGTACAAAAAAAGGTTATTGACCTATGTCGATAACAGGAAAACTACTCTGAGGAAAACAATGCATAGACCAATAAAGTACGTTGAAAAAGGGTTGTCGGTGGTGGCCGGCGGGGCTTTCAACGCCATCCAATTTTTCAACAAATTCAATCCCAACGAATCATTTATCCCCAAATGGTCAGATAAACCCTTGCTGAAATCGTGGCAGAAGACCAAACCCACGCTCGGATGGCCCCGGGTCACCGATTCGCTCTGCCCCAAGTGTGTCAAAGAGGCGCGGAAACGCATTATCGAGGATGGTGAAGATCCCTGGAAAGTCATTCAGGAAAAGCCCGGCGAGATCAAGGCGACTATCATTGAACGCAACAACGAGATTTGGATGATCAAGGATTGTCCCATCCATGGCCACATCGAAGACATGATGGCGATGGACGCCAAATTCCTGCAGCACATCGAAGCCATGTACCCCGGACGCGACATTGACGCGCACAACGACAATCATGTCCACCATCATGGCTCGTCGACGATCAAATACGGCCGCGGCTCAGTGCTGACCGTGGACCTCACGAACCGCTGCAACATGATGTGCGATCCCTGCTTTATGGACGCCAACCAGGTCGGATTCGTGCACGAGTTGAGCTGGGAAGATATCACTGAAGTTCTGGACAACGCCATTCAGGTCAAACCGCGCAGGCAGATGTCCGTGCAATTCTCGGGCGGCGAGCCGACGCTCTCCCCATACTTTATTGACGCGGTCAAATACGCGCGCAAGGTCGGCTACAACTCCGTGCAGGCCGCGACCAACGGCATCGAATTCGCGAAGTCGAAAGAATTCTGCCGCAAGGCCGCCGAGGCCGGGTTGCGTTACGTTTACCTGCAGTTCGACGGCATCGGCAACGCCGCCAACAGCCACCGGCAGGTCGGCAACCTCTTCGACGTGAAGCTCAAGGCGATTGACAACCTTCACGAAGCCGGCGTCGAGATCGTGCTGGTCACGACGCTCGTCAACACGGTCAACAACGACGAGGTCGGCCCGGTCGTCCGATTCGCGCTCGACAATCCGAAGAAGATCGGCTTCATCGCCTTCCAGCCGGTTTCGTTCACCGGCCGCGACGAAGACATCACCGACGATCGCCGGCTGCGCCAGCGCTACACGCTGTCGCACATGGCTCACGACGTGAAAAAGCAGGTCGGCATCACCGACCCCCACCGCGACTGGTTCCCGATCTCGCTGTTCAGCGCCTTCGCCGATTTCGCCGACATGGCCCACGGCCCCGACCGGGAATGGGGGCAGATGAGCTGCGGATGCCATCCGAATTGCGGCGTCGGCGCGGCGGTCATGGTCGACAAAGAGACCAAGGAAATGAAGCCAGTCTCGGGGTTCCTCAACATTCCGGGCCTGATCAAGGATATGCGGAAGATCACGGACGCGGCGCGCGGCAAGAAGTTCTCGATGGCGATGATGGCGCTGGCGCTCCTGAAGAATTACAACTCCTTCGGCGCGCCGACTCACTTCAAGCTGAGCGATCTGCTCCAGAAGTTCGACAAGACCTTCGGACTGTCGGGCAAGGATTACGGCAAATCCACGCCGGACCGCACTATCGATGACATAATGAAACGGCGCAAAGACCGCTGGAACTTCCTGTTCATCGCGGGCATGTGGTTCCAGGATCTCTTCAACTACGACTTCCGTCGCACGGAGATGTGCATCATCCCGTACGGCACCCAGGAGGGCGAAATCAGCTTCTGCGCTTATAACACGGGCATCGGCTGGCGCAACATCATCGAGAACATGCACCAGAACGCGACCGTCGCCAAATGGTACCAGGAGCATGGCCGCCACGAGATCTTCGCCAACAACCACAGCGTCAAACTCGACGACCAGGCCCACCGCCTGAACGTCAACGGCGATGACGCCGCCCGCGGTCGCGAGAAGAGCGCCCTGCCGCAGACCGCCAAGGAAGAGCAGGCGGCGATGCGCAAACTCTATATGCAATCGGTCCTCAAGCAGGCCAACGCCGCGCCGCAACTCGTTCAGCTCGGCGGGAAGGACGCCAAAAAGGACGCCGGCGTCGGAGCGGTGACTGTTTCCGGCGATTGATTTACCGGCCGCAAAGTTTTCCTGAATCAAAAACAAATCAACGAGGTTCACCCTTGATTCATTCACGGCTGCAGGCGGTTACAGATCGCCTGCAGCCGTTACTTTTGTTTGCGCAGACTGCTTGTAAGAGCGATACTTTTAACTGTCGAATAAGCTATTGTGCGCAAATTCAAAAACCTGGCCACAGAGATCACAGAGATCACGGAGGCTTAGAGCGTGTTTTAGAAGCTCTTTTCTTAAGCCCGCGAAGCGGGCGGCGGAATAAAGCCTGGGGTGTAGCCGAAGGCGAAACCCCAGGTAAAGTTCGCAGAGCCATCAAGCCCGTGAAACGGGCGGCAGCCTTCAGGGCTGTCGCCCACTTCGTGGGCTGCGAAGCGCTTCACTAACGCTTCCCTGGAGCTTACGCCCCAGGCTTTATGCTGTCGCCTGCTCCGCAGGCTCAAGTTGAGGCTTTCAAAACACGCTTTTAGTCTTTTCTCTGTGATCTCTGTGGCTATAGTCTTCATAAACTCAGGAATACAGCCACCACGAGATAGGCGTCTCAACTGGGCATCATGACACAGGAAGAGAAACGACTGCAGCAATCGCGCTCGCGCGAAAAGCATTGGAAACGATGGGGGCCTTATTTAAGCGAACGCGCATGGGGCACGGTTCGCGAGGATTATACCGCGGGCGGCGACGCATGGGATTGCTTCACTCACGATCACGCGAGGTCCAGGGCTTACAGGTGGAATGAAGATGGCATCGCCGGCGTCTGCGACCGGCATCAGGTGATCTGTTTCGCCGTCGCGTTGTGGAACGGGCGCGATCCGTTTTTGAAGGAGCGGCTGTTCGGATTGACGGGGCCGCAGGGCAATCACGGCGAGGACGTAAAGGAGTATTACTTCTACCTCGATTCGACGCCGACCCATTCGTACATGAAGTTTCTGTATAAATACCCGCAGGCAAGATTTCCATACGAACAATTGGTCGAAGAGGCGAGACGCCGGGGACGCAAAGACCTGGAATACGAGCTGCTCGACACGGGCGTGTTCGAAGAGGATCGTTATTTCGACGTCTTCATTGAATACGCCAAGGCCGACGCCGAGGACATTTTGATACGCGTCACCGCGGTCAATCGCGGGCCGGAAGAGGCGCGGTTGGATCTGTTGCCGACAGTCTGGTTCCGCAACACATGGTCATGGGGCGTTAACGAGCGCCGTCCGCGATTGCGGCGTGAAGACGCGACGCCCACTCTGCCGGTCATTCGATTGCGCCATTTCGAAATGCCGCTGCGGTGGTTAATCTGCGCCCAAATGCCTGAAGGACAGCCGGAGTTGCTCTTCACCGAAAACGAAACCAACGTCAAACAGGTTTTCGGCGCCGAGAATTCGAGCCGGTACGTCAAGGACGGGATCAACGATTACGTGGTCAACGGCGTCCGAGACGCCGTCAATCCGCAATGGGTCGGGACCAGGGCCGCGGCCCGTTATAGATTCGACATAGGCCCCGGCGCCACGGCCACAGTCAAATTGCGATTGACCACCGTGGAGCCCAACGCCGGGATGCTGGGCGAAGAGTTCGATGAGACATTCGCCGCCCGCATCCGCGAGGCCGATGAATTTTACGCCATGATTCAACCCAGGGCGGCGAGCGAGGACGCGAAGAACGTTCAACGACAGGCCTTCGCCGGGATGCTGTGGAGCAAGCAGTATTACCATTACGACGTGCGGCGCTGGCTGCGCGGCGATCCGTCGCAGCCCGACCCGCCGAAGTCCAGGCGGCAGGGCCGCAATCACGAATGGAGGCACCTGCATAACGAAGACGTCATCTCGATGCCGGACAAATGGGAATACCCCTGGTACGCCGCCTGGGACCTGGCTTTTCACTGCCTGCCGCTGGCGCTGATAGACCCGGACTTCGCCAAAGAGCAGCTGATTCTGATGCTGCGTGAATGGTACCTGCATCCTAACGGCCAGATGCCGGCTTACGAATGGAACTTCAGCGACGTCAACCCTCCGGTCCACGCCTGGGCGGCGTGGCGCGTTTATAAGATCGAGCAGAAGCATTGGGGCAGGGCCGACCGGTCATTCCTCGAACGCGTCTTTCACAAACTGCTGCTGAATTTCACATGGTGGGTCAATCGCAAGGACGCCGGCGGCAACAATGTTTTCGAGGGCGGATTCCTGGGGCTGGATAACATAGGCGTCTTCGACCGCAGCGCAAAACTCCCGACCGGCGGCCATCTGGAGCAATCGGACGCGACGAGTTGGATGGGAATGTACTGTCTGAACATGCTGGTGATCGCGCTGGAACTGGCCAGGGAGAACAAGGCTTATGAAGACGTGGCGTCGAAGTTCCTGGAGCATTTCGTCTACATTTCGCGCGCCATGAACAACATCGGCGACAAACGCATCGAGCTGTGGGACCGGCGCGACGGCTTTTATTACGACGTGATGCTGCTGCCTGACGGCGGCAGTTTCCCGATGCGCGTGCGTTCGATGGTCGGATTGATCCCGCTCTTCGCGGTCGAGAATCTGAGGTCCGAAGTGATAGACAGCCTGCCCGGATTCAAACGGCGCATGCAATGGTTCACTGATAACCTGGCGGAGTTCGGCGAATGCATAGAGACGATGACCACGCCGACCGGAGTTCAGCGTTCGCTGTCGCTGGTCAACCACCGTCGTTTGCGGCAGGTCCTGAAAGTGATGCTGGACGAGAACGAGTTTTTATCGCCCTACGGCGTCCGCTCGCTTTCGCGCCACCATCAGGAGAATCCATACAAGGTCTATGTCGAGGGCGTCGAGCACCGCGTCGATTATGAGCCGGCGGAGTCGCAGACCAACCTGTTCGGCGGCAACTCGAATTGGCGCGGGCCTGTGTGGTTCCCGGTCAACTTTCTGATCATCGAATCACTGCAGAAATATCACGAATACTTCTCATACGATTGCGACCGTGACGATTTCGAGGTCGAATGCCCTACCGGGTCGGGAAAGATGATGAACCTCTGGGACGTCAGCCTGGAACTGTCGCGCCGGCTCATCAAACTCTTCACCCTGGATGAGGCCGGCCGCAGGCCGGCATACGGCGCGGTCGAAAAATTTCAGCGCGATAAAAACTGGCGCGATCAGATTCTCTTCTTCGAATACTTCCACGGCGACAACGGCGCCGGACTCGGCGCCAGCCATCAAACCGGATGGACGGGGCTGGTGGCTAAATTGATTCAGCAGGTTTACACCGAACGCCGCTCGGCGCCGACCGGCGCGCTCGAGGCGAAAGTCATGGACGAGATCTGAACATATTTCATCTCTCCGGCCGGGTTGTAGTAGCGCTCGTAATAGCTCATGACCAGCCGGCAAAATGTAATTTTCAAAATGCGCCGCCTCTAAAAATCAGGCATAACGATTGCACTCGCTCTGCACCGCGTCCCTCAACACTGAAATAAATAAACGTGAGAAGGAGAAAAGCGATGCGAAAACTATTTCTGGCGGCGTTCATCGCCGGCATTGTTGCGCCCATCATTCTGGCGCAGGATCCCACGCCCACGCCCATGAAGGAGGGGATTTACGGCGCTCTTCAAACCCCGCGTTTCAACGCTCTTGAAATGAACAGTAAAGACGCAGTCTTTAATTCGCCGGCCGCCGCCGCGGGAAGACCGACGCAATGCCGTGGGTGTCTGGATGATATTAACCGTGTCGAACTTTACGCCGGATATTCATTCCTGCTTCTAGACGGTTTTCGCGCGGTCAATCCTGATTTCAACGACGTCCTGGACGAGAGGATACACTTTCATGGCGCCGACCTGTCGGCGACCTTCAACTTTTCCCGGTACGTGGGAGCGCAGTTCGACTTTTCGACCCACAAGAGGAATGAAGACCTCAATGATTTCGGCCTCGCCGGCGACGCCGAAGCTGACATCCAGCATTATCTGTTCGGAATTCAGGTCAAAAACAATTCGGCGGAGGGGACTCGATTCAGGCCATTCGGGCACTTCCTTCTGGGCGTTTCCAGGCAAAAACTGGAGTTCCAGAGCCCCCTGTTGATTCCAATAATCGGCGGCGATGATTTCTCTTTCAGGAGGAATTCGTTCGCGCTGGCCGCGGGAGGAGGAATTGACGTCCGCATCGCCAGGATCTTTTCGATTCGCCCGATCAAGCTCGATTATCTTCCTGTTTTCATCGATGACTTCAACGTCTCCGGAATACAATTTAACGGACGCACACAACAAAACTTTCGCGCAGGCGCCGGAATCGTTTTTCACTTTTAACTAAACTCGACTTTGTCCATTGTGAGATCGGCGCTCCGCGCCGATCTCACAATGGACAAGACTCAGGCCCTGTATTGTCGCCGGACGAACGAATGTTTGGAGCATTGACATAAGCCATCGTCAGCATACTCAGGCCGCAGGCGGTCAGGAAGCGCCGTCCACCTTAGACTCCAGGCGAAGCAGGCTCAACACGCCATTTATATCCTCTATCTCCAAACCATCCTCGCTGCCGTCGACGTCGAGTTGAAGACTTATTCGTCTGACGTTCGGAATAGTGGTGATTATCTCGGTCGGCCTCGCGTTCGAATTATCCAGGCGGGTTACAGTCACGCGCGGAGCGCCGTCGCCGTCCAGCGCCGATGTGATAATTTCCAGGCGCGCCTCCTGCTCTTCCTCCACCACTTCGGCGCCGCGGAATGTTTCAAACCTTGCGCGACGAAATCTGTTGCGCTTGCTGAACCCGGCCAGCAAAGCGCCCCATTTCGCAGGGTCATTATGATCAGTCATTGGTATTCCTCAGAACATTAGTTCGTAGTCCCGCCTTTAGGCGGAATCTGCGGATAAAAATCAATTCCGTAGCGCCAAACTATTCCGCCTAAAGGCGGGACTACGAACATTTCGCCAGGACCGCCTGAAGGCGGAACTCCGGACGTATTATTTCGTCGACGCAGCCTGTCCCGCCACGAAGACCGTCTTCCAATCGTTCTTCATGCTTACCACCGTAAAACCGTATCTCTTCGCCGCGTTGAGCGACGCGTTATCTTTCTCGTCATAGGCGAACTCGCGGGCGTCGTCGTCGTGATTGATAAGCAGTTGGAACGAGGGGCCGCTGCGCCCCTTTGAATACTGCATCATCGGTATATCGCCGTTATTGCCGACATTGCCGGCGGCGAAAATGGGACGGGCGCCCATGTGACGATCGATGCCGACAGGCTTACTCTCCTTGTTGTTGATCATTTCTATTTCAGGCAGCCGCCAGATCACCAGCCTGTCGCCAATCATTCGGGACTCGCGCCTGATTTCGGTTCCGATGATCTGATCGATCGGAACGCCGTAAATTTGAGGCGCGAAAACGCGCAGGAAATCGAGCATGCCGCCGGACGAAATCCAGGTCCTGAAGCCGTTCTGGCGGAGGTAAGCGAGCAGTTCGATCATCGGCTGGTAGGCGATCTCAGTAAAGGGGCGATCCAGTTTGGGCTGTCGCCACTTTTCGAGAAACCGCCGCGCCTCGGCGGCGAAGCCTTCCTGATCCATTCCCGTTTCCGTGGCGACTAACAGGTCCAGAACGGCTTTCTTGCCCGCCTTCTGGAAATAACTCACGTCGCCTTCGATCGCGGCCTTGAACGTGCGCCGTTCTTTGAGCGAAGGGTATTTAGCCGCGAGTTCGCGCGCGCGTTCGATAATGAAATAGGCTTCCACCGGCAGCGGTTTTTCGATCCAGAGCGTGCCGTCGTTGTCGAACACGGCTACCCGGTCGGCGAGGGGCACGAAATCCGGGCCGCCTTCCGTGGTCACCCGGGTGACGAAATCAATGATCGCATGCCTGGCGTCGCCGTCGTTCCATGACGGGAGCGGATCGACATATCCTGTTTGCCCATTATGCGAGACGGCAGGCCGGGCCGCGCCGGTCCCGAGCGCAATCGTGAGCAGGATGATGAATATTACGCGTTGAATGGCGCGCTGCCTGGTGTTCGTAAAACGCCTCCTCGATGTCAAATCCAATATGACAAATGGCGAATGAATCTCATTTCGCGATTTAATGAAATCGGGAGAGTCTTTCAGGGGAGTGACAACTAAATCCGTGCCAGTAGAAATTCCTTAAATGAGAAAGCGCGCGTGGCGTACTCGGCCACCAGCGCGCGCGTTTTCGCGGCGGCGTCATAGATCGTCTTGCCGTCCTTGATCGTTTGCAGGACCTTGATGTCCTTGATCGCCGCGTCGTCCACGATTAAGGGGTTGG
>DASUFM010000452.1:0-5205 GCA_036274535.1 Blastocatellia bacterium | reverse complement strand
GTCGTTGAGCGGATATTTACGGTTCAAGGCGAACAGGACCAACACCAGTTGATTCACGGCGCGAGTCAGGCAAGCGGCCGTCCCATAGCTAAATGAACATGAATCTTCACGAATGGAAGAGCGAAAATGACAGCCGAACAGATTATGAAAGCAGAAATAATATTTGTGTTTATTCGTGTTCATTCATGGCTAAAAACGCTCCACAAAATCCGTTGGCGTCAGTATTTCTCTACCGGCGATGTTTGATCGCGTAGGAATGAATCTCTTCGAGCGTTGGCGGTGGCGTGTTGTTCGGCAAAGCGACCGCGACTATAGTCCGCCACAACACGTTCAGATCGCTACGCCAGCTTCGCGCCTGAAGATACTTAAGATAGCCATCGAGCTTGAACGGCAAGAGCGCCTCCAGGTAAAACCGCTCGCGGTCGCCTTCGACCTCAACCAGCAGCGCCTCTTCATTTCGCAACCGCAGAGTCATGGGGTCAGCGATTCCGGGTCTGGCTTCCAAAACGAGACGCCACATTGGGTCTTCGAGGTCTACATATCGCGGGACCTCAGGGCGTGGGCCGATCAACGACATATCCCCTTTGAGGACATTCCACAGCTCCGGCAGTTCGTCCAGCTTCGTCTTACGCAAGAATTTGCCCACCGGGGTGACACGGACGTCGTCGCCCGCCGTCACCTGCGGCCCGGAATTCGCCGCCCTCATGCTGCGGAGTTTATACATAGTGAAGGGCCGCCCCTTTCGCCCTATTCGTTTCTGACGAAAGATCACCGGGCCGCGAGAAGTGACGGCGATCACCATCGCTGTCAAAGCGATCAGTGGAGCCACCATAACTAAGCCTACCAGCGCAATCGCCGCCTCAGCCTGGCGAGGCAGACCGTTCTTGATCGATGCGGCCACATCTTCTTCAAAGTCGATTACCATTTTGCGCCTGTCGTTTCGCATGCCTGGGACCTCTTACGATAAAGCCTGCCGGTTCCATTCGGGTTGAGCAGCCAGCAGCCTGTGGCTAAAGCCATTTTCAGTTCAATCGCGCCTCGGTTATACGCTCCGGACAGGCTTACTCGAGGCAGCCGCCACCGTGGGAAGCTGTTATCGGCCCACATCGGATCAGTAGTCATGACCGTTTGCGCGCCGGCTTCGAGCGCCCGTCTCGCCAGCCGATCTGTATAGTTTCCGTTGGGGAAAGCGAAGCTCTTACAAGTAGTTCCGATCTCTGACGACACTTCCGCGATGCTCCGCTCAATATCAGAGAGAGCCGAGTCCTCCTCCTCACAAGTAAGGACTGCATGATGCAGGCTGTGCGAGCCGATGGTGAAGCCGAGGCGCGCCAGATTGCGCGCCTCGTCCCACGACATGGGCCTGATGTCGTCATCCTCCATGTCCACTGTCACTTTGTACTGGTCGCAGGCCCGATCCAATCGCGCATTGATCGACGCCAACGGCAGTCGTATCAGAACCTCTCGTTTAATTTCAGGAGGAAGGTAGCCCAATGACCGTTCGATGGCGATGCGGCGGTCAAACCAGAGCGGGGTTCGGTCTGTAAGAAAGCGCGTTGCGACGTAAATGACCGCTGGAACTCCCAGTCGTGTCAACTCAGGAGCCGTCTCAGTCGCGAAGCTGCGTTTACCGTCATCGAAGGTGAGCAGGCAGAAAGGCCTGGCTTTCGGTCTGGCCAATCTATCGAGCAGTTCATCGTGATGGATAAAGTCGAACCACCTACTCAAGGCGTCGACATGACGGCGCGTCTCGGCAGCCGTCAAGACATGTTCGTTGATGATGACTCCGCCCCGTCCGGCCAGATCAAACCTGGACGCGATCGCCATCGAGCCTGCCCCAATTAAGCGCGGGATTCTCATCTTCTGCCCTCCATGCTTTCTGACATACGGAATAAATCCGGCGTTCATACAGCCATTCAAGGATGCAATGTGTCTTTCGCCGACGAACGGTACGAATGAGGAGTGGAAAACGGTCCAGGCGAGCGATCTCAGACAAGAGCGACCATGCCGTCGCCGTGACCTCTGGCCAGGTGGATCTCTTCAGGCGGACAGGAATCTTCGCGGAGCAGCGGTCCGCCTGGCGAGACAAAAAGATTATAGTTGCTGGGGCCGGCGATCATGCCTGCGCGACGACATGCCCGCGCCCAGGCGGCGTGCATGAAGTTCGCAACGATAATATCGACTCCGGCCTCAGCCAGATGATGGATTCCGGCGGCGACCAGCGCCGGCGCGTCCGCCATGCGCCCGAAGCCATCCACCAATGTGCCGACCTTCAAGTCGCCGAAATAACGATTATCTTCCATCTGCTTAATCGCCACGACTATCCATCCGACATCCTCTTTTACGCCCTTTCGACGCGCCCTGAGCCGAGTATAGCCGGCATCGTCAGGCGGATAGACGATGTTCAACGTAGCGGCGTCAGATCGTATCGCCACCGCGTATTCCGGAAGCGCGTCCGTGAAAACACTGTCCGCCCAGCCGTCAAAAACGCGCTCTTCAGAGATTTGACAGGTCGAGAGGACGGAGGCCACACGACGACGTAGCGAAAGCAGACCGCTCAATCCCGCCCCGGCGCCGGAAAACGCGCCCAGGAGCGCAGCGCAGCGCAGCGTTGGACGCTCCTTGAAATACCTCAGGCCGAGCAGCGATTTAGTCACCCGGACAGGATAGAAAAAGAATGGCGCCAGGCGCCATCTCCATCCGAGCTTAACCAGAAAACGAAACGCGTCTACGTCCGGAGTTCCGACCCCCATTGTCATTAAGAATGGTTGGTAGGCTGTGGCTCTCTTCATAAGTTGAATTATGGCCAGAGAGTACTTACGATCTACTATCCCTTCGGAGACAGGCATGTCTGCCCAGCAAAAATCCCGTTTCTCGCCTTTGATAAACACATTGTGATGATAGAGCAACATAGCCGCCCGTATCTCTCGCCCATCCTCGGCGACCATCATTCGGCGATATATGGGGAAGCCTGCGGGCCGGTATCGCGCCTCGCCGGGCAGGCTGGGCTGCAAGGTCATCTGTTCATCTCCTCGTCCGCCCGCCCCCAGGCGCCGGTTGAATCGGATCATGGCCTCAAGATCGCCGTCCTCGGCAAAGCGAATCTCCATGGTCAAGCGTTCAAAACCTGACTGTGCGCATCGACATATTCCGCGATCTTCGCGATCGAATGAAAATCTTCAATCCCGATGTCATCGAGAGAAACTTCCGCCCCATATTCTTTTTCGATGCACGCTAACAGCTCGACCAACGCCAGCGAATCTAAAATTCCGGTCTGTACCAAATCCGTGTCCATGGAAGGGACTTCTATGGACAGTTTCTCTGAAAAGAACGCTTTGAGCCGAGCGCGCAGAACTTCATTGTCTGTTGCAACCATGCTGATTCTCCTTTGGGCGCGGAATGCGCGCCTCTGCATTTTAAACAAGACTCCACATACCGCCGCTGTGACCTCGAGTCATATGAATTTCGTGCGGCGGGCAAGTGTCTTCGAAGAGCGGCGATCCGCCAGGGGAAACGAAATGGTAATAACTGTCAGGACCGGTGAACATTCCTGAGCGGCGGCAAGCTTCTACCCATGCCGCATGTGAAAAGTTCGCCACGATGATATCGACTCCGGTTCCGACCAGATGATCGATTCCGGCGGCGACCAGCGCCGGCGCATCCGCCGCGCGCCCGAGGCCGTCCACCAGTGTCCCGACCTTCAAGTCGCCAAAATTATGATTGTTCTTCATCTGCTTACTCGCCACGAGTATCCATCCTGCATCCTGGCCTGCATCCTGGCCTGCATCCTGGCCTGCATCCCGGCCTGCATCCCGGCCTGCATCACGTTTCGTAGCCTTTCGACGAACCCTGAGCCGAGTGAGACTGGGTTTGTCAGGAGAATAGAGGATGTTCAGAGTCGTGGCGTCAGCCCGCATCACTACGCCATATTCCGGAAGGCAATTCTCGAAGATCCGATCCGCCCAATCGTCGAAGGCCTTCTCCATTGAGTATTCATACCCGGAGAGGGAGGAGGCGATCCGGCGTCGCAACGCGAGCAGCCCGCTCAAGCCCGCTCCTAATCCGGAGTACGCGCCTAATAACGCGCCGTGGCGTAGCCTGGCATGTTTTTTAAAGTAACTCAGGCCGAGCAGGACCTTGGTTACTTTGACCGGGTAGAAAAAGAAAGGCACAGGGTGATGTTTCCAGTTAAGCCTGGTCAATAAGCGGAACGAGTCCTTATCCACAGGGCCGGCGCCCGTCGACATCAAAAATGGCTCATATCTCGAAACCGCTTTTATAAGCTGAACGATGGCCAAAGAATATCTGCGATCTACTATTCCTTCGGAAATAGGCATATCCAACCAACAAAAATCCCGCTTTTTGCCATGAATAAAAACGTTGTTATGGTAAAGCAGGACCGCCGCCCGTATCTCTCGCCCATCCTCGGCGATCATCATCCGGCGACACACGGGGAAGCCTGCGGGCCGGTATCGCGCCTCTCCAGGCAGGCTGAGGCGCGAGGTGAGCTGTTCTTCTCCTCGTCCACCGTCTCTAAGACGCTGGTTGAATCGAGCGACAGCGGGTATGTCATCATCTGCGGCGAAACGAATATTCATGGTCACGACTCCTATATGAGTTGCCCCGATTTAACGACCGTTCCCCAGGCGGCTTCCCGGGTTAAGGACGTCCGCAGAATTCACATATCGTCCTTCAACCCTCAACTTATTGACGATGATCCATTCATCGCCGCAGGCGATCTTTACTCCCGGCCCGACAAACTCCCCCACTGTTCCTGGCGATCTGTCGCACTTTTCTCCGGTCAGGCAAGCCTTCACTACGCCAATCTCCCGGGCGTCTGACATGGTTTCCGAAATTGTCCGTGGATATCCCCAGGGGGAATGAAACGGAAAGAAATCGCAGGCTCGAACGAAATTTACAATTTCGTGCGCCGGAAGTTGCCAGAATAATCTGCCTTCGTGAGGGATTTCACGGCCAAAGTACTCCCTTTTCGTCAGGTCCTGTGGCGTGAGCGGAATAGCGGCGGGATCAGTTGACACCGTCTCCAAAAGTCGTAGAACCAACGCTATCCCCGACCTTATGCATTTCGCGCTAAGCGTGAGCCCGGTATCGGCGTCCTCAATGTCGAAAAGTTCCTGATATACGATGGGGCCGGTGTCTATTCCGGGCTCCATTTTGTGAATGGTTACGCCATGCGAGGTTTCG
>DASUFM010000451.1:0-8976 GCA_036274535.1 Blastocatellia bacterium | reverse complement strand
CCACAGAGACACAGAGACACAGAGGCGCAGAGTAAAACGACCGGCATATCCAATCGTTTTGCCTCTGTGTCTCTGTGTCTCTGTGGCAGGCTCCCTTATTTATTTCTGTTTGGATCGGCGAACGGCGCCGGGTTAACCACGGCGTCCGGTCTGACTTTCTGCGTTCCTTCGGCGACGACTCTTTCTCCGGCTTTCAACCCGTCTTCGATCACCCACATCGTCCCGACGCGCTCGCCAACTTTGACCGGCCGAATGCTCACTTTGTTGCCTTCGCCAACGACGGCGACACGATAGCCGCCCTGCAACTCGGTGACCGCCCGTTGCGGGACCAGCAGCGCGCCCTCTTTCAGACTGGTTATTGCGCGAACCCGGCCATATTGGCCCGGCCGAAGAGTGTTGCCCGGGTTCGGAAAGGTTCCGGCCAGCCGGATCGCGCCAGTCTTCTGATCGACCTGACGGTCCGCGACGAAAAACCTGCCTTTCCGCGGATAGGTCGAGCCGTCGGCCAGTGCCAGTTCCAATTCCAACCCCCCGGGCCCTGCGGCGCCAGCGCCCCAGTTACGCTGAATCGAGTTACGTTTCGTATAGTTGAGGTACTCCTGTTCGCTGAGCGTGAAATAGACTTTGATCGGGTCCAAAGTCGAAACCGTGGTCAGCGCCGCGCCGCTCGGCTGGATCAGGTTGCCGACCTGGGCGGTGGCGATCCCGGCGACGCCATCGATGGGAGAAGTGATTTTTGTGAAGCTCAGATTGAGCTCCGCGGTCTTCACAGTGGCCTTCGCCGCTTCGACCGCGGCGTTGGCCGCGACAATCGCGGATTTGGCCGTCTCTACTCCGGCGTTGGCGGCCTTGACCTGGGCCTTCGCCGCGATGTTGGACTGGATCGCGTTATCGAGTTCCTGGTCGGTAATCGCCTTCTGTTTTGCGAGCGGCGTGTAGCGATCCACGTCGAGCTGGGCTCTGACCTGATTCGCCTCGGCCTGGGCCAGTTGCGCCTGCGCCTTCGCCAGATCGCCGTTGGCCTGATCTAGCGCCGCCTGGAACGGCCTCGGATCGATCTCGAACAGCAACTGTCCTTTGCTGACAAAGGAACCTTCCGTGTATCGCTGTCTTAGTAAATAGCCTGGCGCCTGTCCCCTGATCTCCGCGTTCACCATCCCGTCCAGAGAGCCTATCCATTCGCTGTAAATCGGGACATTCTCCTGTTTGACCTCAGCCACTTCGACACCCGGCGGAGGCGGCGACGGCGGCGCCGAATCCTTCCCCTTAGACCCGCCGACGGCGACCAGCAAGGCGATCACAATCCCAAAGAGTGTCGCCCCGATGACCAGTTTGCGTTTCAACGAAAAAAATCTATTCAAATCCAAGAAAGCCTCCTCCTCTTCTGCTTTTCTAAAACTGATATCGGCGCATCTCACTTTAACGAAGCGCCACGGCCGGATCACCAGCCGTTCGCGCCTAAATACTTGCAAAATACGCCAAAGGTGATGTGGCGCGGGTTGTTTGCCCGCGCCACGTCTGTTGTCGCGCATACGGTATTTTCGACTTCAATGTTCAGGACAGATTGATTAAGAAGTTCAGCCACGAATGAACACGAATATTCACGAATGACGAGTCATCGAGATCGGGAAAGAGATTAGTGTTCATTCGTGTTCATTCGTGGCTAAAACGGATCGGCTGAACAACTCATACCGAAACTGCTTTATCTTTCGACGAACATTAGTCGGCGAAGCCTGGGGCCTTATACCGCCGACGCTCGTTCGATGGTCGGGTAGTCGGTGTATCCTCTCTCCCCCCGGGCGTAGAAAGTCGATTGGTCCGGATTGTTCAGCGGCGCGTCGCGCTTGAATCTTTCCGGCAGGTCTGGGTTCGCCAGAAACAATTTGCCGTAAACGATGGCGTCCGCGCCGCCGCCGGAGAGCAATTTTTCGCCGGCCTCCTTGGTAAAGCCGCCATTGGCTAAATAAACGCCTCGGTACAACGGGCGCAGTTTCCCGTGCCAGTCGATTTTTGAGGCCGGCGTTTCTTCAAACCCTATGTGCAGATAGGCGAGATTTCGTTTGTTCAATTCCCGGATGATGAAAGGATAGAATTCTTCGGCGTCGGCGTCCTGAATATCATTGAACTGGACACTGGGCGAGAGCTTTACTCCGACTTTTTCCGCTCCGATCGCCATGCTCATAGCGTCCAACACTTCGAACAGAAATCGCGCCCGATTCTCATGCGATCCGCCATATTGATCGGTCCGCAGATTGGTATTCGTTCCCAGGAATTGATGCGCGAGATAGCCGTTCGCGGCATGCAGTTCGACGCCGTCGAAACCCGCGTCAATCGCGTTTCGCGCGGCGGCGGAGAAGTCCTCGATAGTCCGCCTGATTTCGTCGATCGTTAATTCGCGCGGAGTCACGAAATCTTTCAGGCCCTCGTCGGTGTAACTCTGCCCTTTCGCTTTGACCGCGCTCGGCGCGACAGGCTGCGCGCCTCCCGGCAGGTAATCGGGAAGAGCTATGCGTCCAGTGTGAAAGATCTGCAGGAAGATTTTCCCCCCCCGCCCATGGACGGCCTCCGTGACACGACGCCAGCTTTCAACCTGCTCAGCGGAGTAAATTCCAGGCGTGCGGGGATAGCCTTTCGCCATCGGCGAGACGTTCGTCGCCTCGGTAATTATCAGCCCCGCCGAAGCCCGCTGGCGGTAATATTCAGCGACGTAAGCCGGTTGTACGCCCGCGTCATCCGCCCGGCCACGCGTCATCGGCGCCATGATGAGGCGATTGTCTAATTCTATCTTTCCTATTCTGAGCGGTTCGAAAAGTGTCGACATTTTCCCTCTCTTCTGTTGGATGTTGTTATATATATACAAATATCTATATATGCGTCCAAAAAAAACGGCGCCGTATTCTTAAAAGGTCTCGGAGCGCCTGCTGTTTATACATCGCATTGACATAGATATATTGATGGTCGTCTATGCGCTTGTCAAGCGTTATTATTGGCTGGGGCCGGCGCCTGGAGTAAGCGTGGCCGGGAATAGCGAGATGCGGAGCTTGTTCATGTGTAACCCCCCTATCCTTTTGGAATAGTTTTACATATATACAGACATCTATATGATTGTCGAAAAAAAAGGCCTTATCTTCGCGTTTTAACTTTCGGAAGCTGCAGCCGATTTTGTAGTTCGGTGATATATTCGTTCATTGTTTCAGTGTTGACCGACCAGTATTTAAACTGCCCTTCGCTGCGCGATTCGAGCAGCCCGGCTTCGGTCAATTCCTTCAAGTGATGCGAGACCGTCGCCTGCGAGACAGGGAACTCGTCGCAAACCGCGCCGCAGCACATCTCTTCCGCCGGCGTCGTCGCAATCTTCTGAAAAATCTCGAAGCGCCGCGGATCGGCGAGCGCTTTGGCCACTTTTTGAAAACGTTTGTCGTCCATACTCTGAGGCAATCTGAATAAATATATTGATGGACGTCTATTCGTATTGTCAAGCGGCGACGCGGCGGTTCTCGTCAATCCGTTGGCCGGGGGCTGGGCGCGCCGTTTCGCGCTCCCGGCAATCAAATAGCGCATTCTATGAATCCATACACTGACCTGATCCGCGCTATAGTGAGAGGCGCGGATTTCGCCGCGCCTCCGTAACGACGGCGAAACGCCGCCACCCGCTAAAATGAAAGGGGCGCCGCCGGCTTCCGTTTCGGGCTGGAACCGATTCCCGACTCGATGAGCCATTCTTTGATATTGGCGCCGATGACATCAGGATGATCTTCCTGCAAGTAGTGAATGCCGGAGCTAAGCTGTACCACTCTGCAGTTCTTAAGCTTCTTCGCAAAGCTCTCAGCGAAAGCCGGCGATACCAGCGCGCCCGGATTTCCCACGAAAAGCAATTTCGGGTAAGAAGACTCCGCTAGATCGCGGTGCGCGTTCTCCATGATTGAATACACATCCGCCGGTTCTCCCGCGATCGGCAGTTCATTGGGAAATCGCCAGGTGGGGCGCCGCGACTCGGGAGTAGGAAATGGCGCTCTGTAAACAGACATCTCCTCATCCGTCAGTTTTCGTACGGTCGCCCCTGGAAGAACTCCCTCCACGAACGCATTGCCTTCAAGAATCATCTCTTCTCCCACTCCTGGCGTCCTGAACCTCTGAAAGGTCTCGATTTGCGCCTGGTGAAAATCATTCCACGCAGGCATCGGCCGAATGAATTCCATAAAAGCGAGCCCGCGGATAAACTCAGGCCTGCGCGATGCGAGATGAAACGCCAGCGCGGTTCCCCAGTCCTGCGCTATAACAAACGCTGATGTGATTCCGGCCTTATCGAGGAACGCATCGAGATATCTTACATGATCGGCAAACCGATACTCGATGTCGGGTTTCCCCGATTGGCCGAACCCGATGAGATCCGGCGCGATGCAATGCGCCACCGGCGCAACCAGCGGAAAGATATTTCGCCATATGTAGGACGATGTCGGGTTCCCGTGCAGAAAAAGCGCGACCGGCGCTTCGCGATCTCCCGCTTCCCGGTAGGCCATCGTGGAGCCCAGAACATTTATTTGCGGCAATGTAACATCAGAGTGGACGATCATTTCTGCTCCTTGAATACAGTTTGGAAAACAATTTTCTTGAAGCGCTCCAGCGCGGCAGGGCCGCGTTCGACCTTCATACGCAGAATTGCGCCTTCCCAGGAAGCCAGGAGGAATTCGGCGAGATCCATCGGATCGAACGTTGAATCGATTTCACCGTTGGTTTGGGCTTCGGCGATGCACGAGGCAAACGGAGCGCGCCATTCCTGGAAGATCGCCTCCAGCCTCTGGCGCAAGAGTTCGCTCTGAGAAGCGGCCTCGATACTTAAATCACCGATCAGGCAACCACGATTCCAGTTGTCGCCCGCCAACAGGCCGCTGATGATGTCCAGATAGCGCTTCAATCTCTGCCGGGGAGGAAGGGACTTGTCATCCAAAGCCTCTTTAATCGACTTCTGGAGGTTGGCAAAATAACGATCCAGCACTTCCTGGACAAACTCCTCCTTGGAGCGGAAGTGATTGGTAAAAGAACCATGTGGAGCGCCCGCGGCTGCGCAGATATCACGCACAGTCGCCCCTTGATATCCTGATCGAAACATCACCTTGAGGCCGGCGTTAAGAATGTCTTCGCGATTTGATTGTTTGCTCATAGGATTTATATTCGCAATACGCACGTGCGTATTGCTTGTGGATATATAATACGCACGTGCGTATTGAGGCGTCAAGCCTTTTTTTGCTCCAGGGGAAATTTTGATTTTGTTACGGTAGCGTACGTACTCGATTTTATCCATTATGGAGTAATGTGGCGGGCAGTGGATTAGCCACGAATGAACACGAATGGAAGCCGGTTGTTGGCCTTGGGTTTTGTCTCATTCGTGGCTGAAATATCCTTCCTTGGTTATCCAGCGACTAAAAATGAATCTTCAACGTCAACTGAACATTGCGTGGCTCGCCCGGGCCGATGCCTGGGGCGTTGCCGCCGCCGTTCGGGACAAAGAACGAGACGGCCGTTCTTGCCTAAAAAAATCTCTGGCCAAATCGTATTAAACCGTATATGTATAGTCACATTCTATTGCATGAATTCGGTGATAACAGTACATGAGAGGATAAATATGGAATTACTCAGATTGCATGAGGCCGCGGAGCTTGCCGGCGTCAGCTACCCGACGCTCAAGCAGTGGATTTACAAGGGGAAGATCAAATCGGTGAAGACCGTGGGCGGCCATCATCGCATTCCGAAGAGCGAGATTGATCGCCTGAGCGGAGCCGGCCGGCGTAAAACGAGGAAAAAGCCGGTCGGCCTTGAAGCCATCAGCGGCCGCAACAAGCTTTTCGGCAAGGTCGTCGAAATTCGCTACGAAGGCTTGCTCGCGCAGGTCAGCATCGAGATCGGCGGTCAGACGATCACTTCGATCATTACGAGCGACGCCGCTCGTGAACTGGGTTTGAAAAAAGGCGTGTCAGTTTACGCGCTCGTCAAATCCACTGAAGTTATGGTGATCAGGGGGTGATTTTGCAGAGCGCGAATTACAAATAAAGGAGAGAGCATGGCGCTCAAGCTATCAGAGAGATTCTGCGTTCGCCTGACGCTCATTTTACTCACAGCTATATTTCTATCCGGCGCGACTGTGGCCGCGCCGGCGCAGGCCGCCCAGGCCGAACTCACCGGCGATGTTCGCGACGGTTCCGGCGCCGGGGTCGCGAAGGCGACGGTCACAGTCAAACAGACTGAAACGGGCGACGTGACAAAATCGACGTCGGGAAAAGACGGCGTCTATACCGTCACCAATCTGCGGCCGGGTTTATATACTGTGACCATAGAAGCGCAAGGCTTCCGCCGCTTCGTGCAGGAAGGCGTGCGGCTGACGACGGGCGAGCGAATTCGCCTGAATGTGGCTCTGACAGTGGGCGAGGTCAGCGAGGAGGTCAAGGTCACGGCCGACGCCTCTTTGCTGCGTACCGAGACCGGTAGTTTGGGGCAGGTCATCCGCAATCGCCGCATCGTGGAACTGCCACTGAACGGGCGCAACTATTTTTCACTGATCACGCTCGTGCCCGGCGTCGCGGCTCCTCCGCCGACCACGGCCGGCCCGTCACTGCCGCGCATTAACGGCAGCTGTCCGCGCGTCAATGAATTTCTTTATGACGGCATTTCGGCCCTCCAGCCGGAACCGGGGCAGGTAGCCTTCAGCCCGGTGATTGACGCCATCCAGGAATTCAAGATCGAGATCAATTCGCCTCCGGCCGAGTTCGGGCGATTCAACGGCGGCGTGGTGAACCTGACGACTAAATCCGGCTCGAACGAACTGCACGGGACGGTTTTTGAATTCCTTCGCAACGAAGCTCTGAACGCCCGCAACCTGTTCGCGCCCGCGACAGCGGCCAATCCGAAGAAGCCGGTCTTTCGCCGGAATCAGTACGGATTTGCCGTAGGCGGCCCGGTCATCAAGGGTCACACTTTCTTCTTCGGTGATTTCCAGGGCATGCGCCAGCTGATCGGGCGCGTCCGGACCTCTCATTCAAACCGTCACGCAGCGCTCGCTCGACGGCTTTACCCCGGCGTTTACGCTCTCGGCAGGGCCGAACGTACAGCCGATTCCGCTTTCGCCTGACGCGGGAATCGGCCAGGGCGTATTTTCGGTTGATCGCGATTTGGGAAGCGGATATGTACAGCAATGGAACCTGGCGATCCAACATGAGATCACCGGCAACATGGTCGCCGAAGTCGCCTACGCGGGGTCGAAGATCACGCATGTCGGCATCCCAGACGCGAACATAAACCAGCTGACGGTCGAACAACTGGCGCAGGGCAGTTCATTGCTGCAGCAAGTGGCGAATCCGTTTTTCGGACAGCTTCCGCGCTCGTCTTCACTGGGCGACCCGACGATTCCACGCGCGCAATTGCTCAGGCCGTTCCCGCGTTTCACGACGGTCAGCCTCTATCGCAACAATGTGGGCAACCAGAGCTACAACGCCCTGCAGGCGAAGCTCGAGAAGCGCTTTTCGCGAGGGCTCTCATTCCTTGTCAGTTACACGCGCTCGAAGCTGATCGACGACGCCGGGTCGGTTTTTGACGCGTCGATCGTGACCGGGCCGGTCGCCAATTTCCCTGTCGCCGACAGTTTCAATCGAGCGCTGGAAAAGGACGTCTCGACCGGCGACATACCGAATGTCTTCGTCACGAGCTTCACTTATGAGCTGCCGTTTGGGAAGGGAAGGTCGTTCGGTCTCTCGGGCGTCGCCGACAAACTGCTAGGCGGATGGAATATTAACGGCTTGATTCTTCTGCAATCTGGCATGCCGTTCCCCGTCACGCAGATCACCAACTTCAACGCCTTTGCGGGATTCGGCACGCAGCGGCCGAATGTCTTGCGGAATCCAAATCTGCCGGCCGACGACCGCACGACTGGCCGCTGGTTCGACACGTCGGCCTTCGGCACGATCACGTCGGCGGGCGACCCGCGCGTGATTCAGTTCGGGCTTAAACTCAATTTCTGATTTCGGTATTGGTTTATGTCCGATTGTGGTTCCAGATGAGAAGATGCATGCTCGATGGGTGCGACAGGTCACGGGACTGGCCGTCAAACGAGCGCAATGAAATAAGATGTTAAGATTCATTTGTCTTTTACTCCAACGGCGAGTTTGCCTGGCGGCGATGGTTCTTGTAATCGCTACCGCCGGGCTGGCCTGCCGGCGCCCCGAGCCTGCGCAAGTCACGCGTGAAATTACTGTCTCGGCGGCGGTAAGCCTGAAGGACGCGTTCCGAGAGATAAGCAAGCAATATGAAGATCGCACGGGCGCCAGGGTCAATTTCAATTTCGGCGCATCGGGAGCTTTACAGAAGCAGATTGAGTCCGGCGCGCCGGTCGACGTGTTTGCGAGCGCCGGGATTCCTCAAATGGATGCGCTCGCTAAACAAGAGTTGATCGCGCCGGAGACGCGGCGCGACTTCGCGCGCAATACGCTGGTTCTTGTTGTTCCATCGGATTCCAGGTCTGGAATCGCTTCTTTCGCCGATCTGGGAAGCGAAAAAGTGTCGAAACTCGCCATTGGAAATCCCAAGACCGTGCCAGTCGGGCAGTACGCTGAGCAGGCGCTCACCCGCCTGGGGCTGTGGGGGCGGCTGGGGCCGCGTTTGATCCTGGCGGAAGACGTGCGGCAGGCGCTCGATTACGTGGCGCGCGGTGAAGTGGACGCCGGGATTGTGTACGCCTCGGACGTTCGCGCCACGGGAGACAAAACGCGAATCGTCGCGACCGCTCCTGAGGATTCACACGACCCGATTCTGTACCCGATTGCCGTTGTTCGGGCGAGCGGCAGTCAGGAAGCGGCAAGAGCGTTCATTGACGCCGTCCTGAGCGACGATGGACAGCGTATCCTGGAGAAGTACGGCTTTAATCGTGTTCGTTGATTCAATGTTCTGGTCTGCATTCAAGCTTTCGTTGCTGGTGACGTTCGTCGCCAC
>DASUFM010000450.1:0-12258 GCA_036274535.1 Blastocatellia bacterium | reverse complement strand
TCTGCGACGCTCGCTACCGCTCGCGGTACTGACCCAATCTCGCATGGTCTGATTTAGTTATAGTCGTTCCGCATACTACCAGCCCAAGAGGAGCGCGCTTTGAAGTCGAAGTCAAAACCGGTTTCCTGAAAAAAGGCGTGTTCGACGCCCAAAACCTTGTAACAATCTCTTATCCTGAACTCGATCGCCGTGACAATCGGCGCCTTACTGGCCGGCGCGGTTAGTGATATATTCGGCTTGCGCCTGACGCTTGCCATCGGGGCCTGCGGCCTGTTTATCCCATTTCTCCGACTGCTTTTTTCTCCAGTGCGTAATTTACAGAAAGCGAACGGCGCCGCGTGATGAGAGAGTTTTACGTCATAACATACCTCTTTTTGCCTTTATTGGTCGGATTGGCGCTGCACGGTTTCTGCATAAAGTACGATCTTCTGTCTTTTCTCTACCATCCGATTGATCGGGGGAGGAAATTTCGCGGGAAGCGCATATTCGGCGAAAACAAAACTTACCGCGGCGTCGTGGTAGTGAGCCTGGGGACCGCGATCGGGTTCGCGTTGCAATCGTTACTTTTTCATCGAATCGCTTCGGTCAGGAGCGTGGAATTGTTCGATTACGCGTTTTTCAAATCAGTGTCGCTGGGGCTGGCGGTGGGCGTCGCCGCGATGTTGAGCGAATTGCCGAACAGCTTTATCAAACGCCAATTCGAGATCGCGCCCGGAACCGCCGCCAAAGGATGGAAGGCTATAATTTTCTATGTCTATGACCAGATAGATTTCCTCCTCGGAGCATGGCTGGTGTTGGCCATCGTGGTTCCGGTCACTATTGGGCGAGTGTTGTTCTCAGCAGTGTTACTCCTGATCGCGCATCAGATTATGTCCAGCGTCGGGTATGCGCTTGGGATGCGCCGGACGGCTAGATAGCAGCGATTGCCGGCTCCAGGTGAAATGGCTATAATAGCCAGGTTGGAAGGGGCAAGGAATCATGCAAATCGTCAATATCGCCGAGTTAAAGAACAATCTCTCTCATTACCTTCGCCAGGTGCGCCAGGGGAATGAAATCACAATCAAAGATCGGAATCGCGTGATCGCGCGGATAGTGCCCGCCGCGCCCTCCGCCGATTATGACGAAGAATTGCTGGAACTGGCGGCGCAGGGCAAGGTGAAGCTGCCCGAACAGCCGCCGGATCCGAATCTCTGGCGCACACTGAAACCGGCAAAACTCAAAACCAAAGGAAAAGCGGCTAGCGACCTTCTGCGCCGAATTATAGATGAGGAACGTGGCAAATACTGATGAAAGCGCCTCGAACCAAATCAGCTTCTGCGCCCGCGTTCTGGGATACCAGCGCCTTGTTGCTGCTTATCTGCCAGCAACCGAAATCTCAGCGGGCGCGGGCGACGCAACGTTCATACCCGGCAATCAATGTTTGGTGGGGGACACGCGTCGAGTGCCATAGCGCGCTCTATCGACTGATTCGTAAGGGCGATTTATTGGCCAAGGAAGAGCGCCAGGCATTCCTTTCATTGCAGCGGTTGTCGGCGCAATGGGTCGAGATTCAGCCATCTGAGGAGGTTCGGCAAGTCGCCGAAAGATTACTCAAACTTCACTCCCTACGGGCCGCCGACTCCATGCAACTTTCCGCCGCTCTGATCTGGAGCAATCATCATCCGAACGGGAAAGTGTTCATCTGTGATGACGCTAAGTTGCTCGAAGCGGCGGAGAAAGAGGGTTTCAACGTAGTCAGAATATGAGTGATTTTTCTCGAAATATTATCTGGCGCTGATGCAAATCGCGTTGTGTGTAAATCTTGCGTGGTTCGATTTAGTCGCAGGCCTCGAATAATCCCGCCATTCCCTGGCCGCCGCCTATGCACATCGTCACGACTCCGTATTTCGCTTTGCGCCGCAGCATCTCGTTGGCGATCGTCCCGACCATCCGCGAGCCGGTCATTCCGAAAGGATGACCGATCGAAATCGAGCCGCCGTTGACGTTGAGTTTCTCCGGATCTATGCCGAGGCGGTCGCGGCAATAAATGACCTGCACGGCGAAGGCTTCGTTCAATTCCCAGAGGTCTATGTCTTCCACTTTCAGCCCCTGGCGGTTCAGCAGTTTCGGAACGGCGAAGACCGGGCCGATGCCCATCTCGTCAGGCTCGCAGCCGGCGACCGCGAATCCGCGAAAGATCATCAAGGGTTTGATTCCGAGCTTTTCAGCGCGTTCACGCGACATCAGCAATGTCGCCGAAGCGCCGTCGGAGAGCTGCGATGAATTGCCCGCCGTGACCGTCCCATGGCCGCTCGACGGATCGAAGTGCGGTTTGAGCGCGAGCAAGCCTTCGAGCGTGGTGTCGGGCCGGTTGCATTCGTCGCTTTCCAGATAATGCTCTTCATGACTCGTAATCTCGCCGGTTTTCTTGTCCACGATTCCGCGCGTGACTTTCATCGGCGCGATCTCGGCTTTGAAAAATCCCTCGGCCTGCGCGCGAGCCGTGCGCCGCTGGCTGGACAACGCGTATTCGTCCTGAGCTTCGCGGCCGATTTTGTATTTCTTGGCGACGACTTCGGCGGTGTCGCCCATCACCATATAAATCCCGGGATAATGCTCCTGAATCCACGGATTCGGTTTCGTGTCGCGCCCCATCATCGTAATGCTTTCGACGCCGCCGCCGATCGCGACATCGACGCCTTCATTGATGATCTGATGCGCGGCCATGGCCACGGCCTGCAGCCCCGAAGAGCAGAAACGATTGACGGTGACGCCGGCGACCGTGACCGGCAAACCCGCGAGCAGAGCGGCTACGCGCGCTATATTCGACCCCTGAACGCCTGCCGGGTAACCGCATCCGGCGACCACTTCCTCGACTTCCGAATGATCCACCTGCGGCGTTTTGCGCAGCGCGTCTTTGATGCAGTGCGCGAGTTGATCATCCGGACGCGTTATGTTCAATGAGCCGCGAAACGATTTCGCCAGCGGAGTGCGCGAACTTGCGACGACAACAGCTTCTCTCATGATTTTTCCTTATGAAGACTTTAGCCACAGAGGCGCAGAGACACAGAGGATGGAAGATCGCATCGAATATCGTTGTTCGATCCTCGATCCTCGATCCTCGATCCTCGATCTTCCATCCTCTGCGCCTCTGTGGCTATCTATCCTATTTCTCTTTATCGAAATCGGCGAAGGTTTTGCCTGCTTCGGCAAGACGCTTCAACAGAGGCGCGGGTTCCCACAACTCGCCGTGCTCTTCGTGGAATTGGCTGACGCGCTCGTACACTTTCTTCAGCCCGACTGTGTCCGCGTACCGCATCGGGCCGCCGCGCCATGCCGGATAGCCGTAACCGTTGATGTAGATGATGTCTATGTCAACGGCCCGAAGCGCGATGCCTTCTTCAAGGATTTTCGCGCCTTCGTTGATCAGCGCGTACTGCGTGCGTTCGATGATCTCTTCTTCGGTGACTGGGCGGCGCTTGACGCCCTGTTCGGCCGCGACCTGCTCGATCAACGCATCGACTTCGGGGTCGGGAATCCGGTTGCGATTCTCGTCATATTTGTACCAGCCCGCGCCGGTCTTCTGGCCGTAGCGCCCCATTTCGCATAAACGATCCGCGACCTTGGGGGAACGCACGCCGGGTTTTTCCAGATGCGCGTGTTCCTTGCGAATGCGCCAGCCGACGTCGAGGCCGGCCAGATCGCCGACGGCGAGCGGGCCCATGGCCATTCCGAATTTGTAGAGCGCGCCGTCGACGTCCTGCGGCGCGGCGCCTTCTTCGACCAGGAACTGCGCCTCGCGGAAGTATTGATGCAGCATCCGGTTGCCGACGAACCCATAGCAATTGCCGACCAGCACGCCGACCTTCTTCAACCCTTTCGACAGCGCCATAGATGTCGCGATCACTTCCTTGCTTGTCGCCTTGCCGCGGACAATTTCGAGCAGGCGCATGACGTTCGCCGGGCTGAAATAATGATGGCCGATGACGAATTCGGGCCGTGACGTGACCGCCGCGATTTCATCGATGTTCAACGTCGAAGTATTTGAAGCCAGAATCGCGCCGGGCTTCGCGATCTTATCCAGTTCGCCGAAGACCTGCTTTTTCAGATCCATTCCTTCGAAGACGGCCTCGGTGATGATGTCGGCTTCTTCAAAGCCGTCGTAGCCGAGCTGCGGCTTGATCAACGCCATCCGCCGATCCATCACTTCCTGCGTGAAGCGGCCCTTCTTGACGGAGTTTTCGTAGTTTTTGCGGATCGTGGCGATCCCGCGGTCCAGCGCCTCCTGGGTTGTCTCCTTGACGATAACCGGGATGCCGGCGTTGGCGTAGTTCATCGCGATGCCTCCGCCCATCGTGCCCGCGCCGACGACCGCGGCCTTTTTGATCTCGAAAACCTTCGTTTCTTTCGGAACGTCGGGAATCTTCGCGACCTCTCGCTCCCCGAAGAAGACGTGGATCATCGCTTTCGATTGATCAGAGAAGAGGCATTTGTTGAACAGTTCGGCTTCGCGCGCGACGCCTTGCTCAAATGGGAGTTTCGTCGCGGCCTCGACGGCGTCAATCGCGGCCAGCGGCGCCATCATTCCGCGGGCGGTCTTTTTGGCCAGAGCGCGCGCGGCTTCGAAAATGGGCGCGTTCGTCGCTTCGTCACCCAGCTTGTCGTTGCGTTCGCGCGTTTTCGGAGGCTTTTCGCCGCCGGCGATCTTTTCGCGCAGGAAAGCGATCGCGCCCTGCAACAAATCGCCCTCGACGATTCGGTCGACGATCCCATTCTCGAACGCCTCTTTAGCGCCGACCGGATTGCCGTCGGCGCACATCCGCGTGGCTTTTGCGACGCCGGCCAGGCGCGGCAACCGCTGAGTGCCCGCCGCGCCGGGAATTATGCCCAGCTTGACTTCGGGCTGGCCGACCTGAGCTGATGGAACAGCCACGCGGTAATGAAAGCCCATCGCCGTCTCCAGGCCGCCGCCGAAAGCCGTGCCATGAATCGCGGCGACCATGGGCTTCGGACAATCTTCAATCGCCTTGATCACGTCCAGAAAGTTCAGGTCTCTGCCGCGCTGGCCTGAAGTGATCTTGCCGAACTCTTTGATGTCGGCGCCGGCGATGAATGTCCGGCCTCCGCCGATCAACACCCCGCCTTTGATCGAATCGTCGTTTTTGATCTGTTCAACGGCCGCCGCTATGCCTTCGGGCACGCCGGGGCTGAGCGCGT
Organism: Blastocatellia bacterium; assembly: GCA_036274535.1. Taxonomy (GTDB): domain Bacteria; phylum Acidobacteriota; class Blastocatellia; order RBC074; family RBC074; genus JAJVID01. The sequence continues at coordinate 7,062 of DASUFM010000450.1, read as the reverse complement.
TGACCGGCGGGTTGTTGACGGTGATGACGCCGATTTCGCCGTCGCGCGTTAAAGACACTAGCTCGCTCATTAATAGACTCTCCTCTCAATGAAAATAATCGATGGGTTATTCAGGACATGAACTGACCGATCGGTAGGTTACGATCATTGAAGCGGAGCGTCAAGACTGCTGTTGTTTTTGTAGCCGCTCGATCATCGTCTGGTTGAATTGTTCGGACTGGCCGCGCGGCACACTGAGCGTCTTCCATTCGGTCGATTTCAGATGCTTGGCCAGAAAGACGATCTGGCCGACGTGCCCCGCGTAATGCGTCAATTGGCGATTGATCGCCTGGAGCGCGGTGTGCGGCTGCCGGCGGATCGTCACGGTTCGCATCACGTCTTCGGGTCGCAGAGCTTCGACCGCTTCGAAAACGTATCGCCAGCCCCGCTCCCACCACTCGATCAACTCTGCGCGCGTCGTATTCGCGTCGATGATGAACTCCTGGTCGCGGTAACGGTCCGGCTTTTCGCCGTCGCTGGTCAGGAAATCCACCCAGCGCGAGCGCATATTGCCGGCCAGGTGCTTGATCAGGATCGCTACGCTGTTGCTTTCCGCGTCCAGCGTCACGAAGAATTGTTCGTCGTCGAGCTGTTCCATGGCGCGGTCGCCCTGCTTTTTCAGGGAACGGAATTCCGCGGCGGCGTTTTCCAGGTAATGTTGAGCGAGATTTTCGGACATGGTGGATTTCGTCTCCTTATTTCTAACGATGGAGTATATGAATTCGTCCATCACTTGATTCTCTTTTACGACGGCGTTTCGCAAACGCGCTTCGAACTGATAGCCGGCCTTTTCGAGCACGCGCATTGACGCCGGGTTCCATTCCAGCACTCCGGCGTAAATCCGGCTCAGGTTGAAATTGTCGAAAGCCCACCGGGTCAGCGTTCGCACGGCTTCGGTCACGACGCCGCGCCCCCAGAAGGTTTCGCCGAGCCAGTAGCCGATTTCCGCCGAGCATCGGTAAATATCGCCTTTTAAAATCAGCCCGATTCCGCCTGCCGCCTCGCCGTCAACGACGATGGCGAAATTGGTCCGAGGCGATTCCTCGCCCGTCAGGCGAATCCATTCGCGGGCGTCCGCCATCGTGTAAGGATGCGGGAAACGATTGCGCAGGTTACGCCAGATATTGTAATTGTTCGCGTGCGCGACGAGCGATTCCTCATCTCCCTCCCGCCATGGGCGAATCACACAGGTATTAAGTTTGATTTCCATAAGATGGTGGTTGGTGGTTAGTGGATGGTGGTTGGCGGTCATGGCGGTGATCAAGCGCGTGTATAGTCGCAAAATGTTCGACGCCAACCACCATCCACCATCCACTAACCACCATCAGAACCCTCGCAGAGGCATATCGAGCGCGCGGCGCAGCCAGTTATCACTGCTGTATTCGCATGCGCCGTCAATGACGTGCAGCGTATACGCGTGGCGCGATTTCGCGGAGCGATTGGCGTGGCTCAGATGAGGCAGGAGCCCATGCAGAATGACCATCGCGCCTTGAGAAACTTCAAGAGGCTCCCGCGGAGTCTCCGGCCACGGCGAATAGTCGAGCGTTTCAAATTTTGTCCCGCCTTCGGCGGCGCGGACGAAGCGTTTCTTCAATCCTAGCTTATGTCCGCCCGGAATGGCCCACATACAGCCGTTATCTTTCGTGGCGTCTTCGACCGCGAACCAAAACCCGGTGACGCTGGGCGGTTCGGTGTAAATGAAGGCGCCGTCCTGATGGCAGGTGACCTCGCCGCCTATATTCGGCTGTTTGAAGATGTACATCGATTGCGCGAGCAGCGGCCGGACATAACCCAGGTCGGCGCAGATCGCGGCCAGTTCGGGCTTTCGCGAAAAGGAGTCGAAGACCGGATCGAGGTCGTGCAGGGCGTGCCCGATTTTGTTGATCGATCGCTCCATGGAGTATCGCAGACCTCCGCCGGGGGCGCCGGGCGCGAAAGCGTCCTCTTCAAAAAAGAAACGAACTTTGTCTCCGGAGTCCAGGAAGTAATCGTCGCTGGATCGAGTCTGCTCGCGCGTCGAAAAGATCGAGATCGAGTCCTGAGGGGCGAAGTCGCGGACAAGCTCTTCGGCGCGCCGCCTCAATCGCTCACACTCTTCACGGCCGGCGAAACCTTCGATCACCAGGAAGCCGTCACGTTCGTATGAATCGAGTTGTTGAGCCGAAAGTTCCGGCATCAGAAGGCAAAAGCGTTCAGAAGCCCGCGCGAGATCGCCAGTTGCAGCAGGCCGCAACCCAGGATAATCACGACCGGGTTTAGTTTCGCGCGCAGCATAAGCAGGCAGGAGAGCGTCGCGATGCCGAATCCGGCGGCGCCGTTCACGCCGGATTTGGCCATCGTCACTCCCGCGGCCGCGAGCATTCCTACAACCGCCGGGGCCACGCCGGCCAGGAAAGCCTGGACGTGGAAATTGGTTCGGAAGCGATTGATCGAGGCGCCAGCGATCATTGTCATGATAAAAGACGGCAAGAACGCCGCGATCGTCGCCATAATCGCTCCGATCATGCCTGCGACTTTGTACCCGATGAATGTAGATGTAATCAGCACCGGGCCGGGCGTGATCTGACCGAACGCCACCCCGTCCGCGAACGTCTGGTGATCCATCCATTGATTTACCTGAACGACGTCCGTTTCGATCTGCGGCACCATGACGTATCCTCCACCGAATGTGACCGTGCCGATGCGCAGAAAGATGGTTATCAAATGCCAGACAGTGATCATCTTATCCAGGACGGGCCAACTGAAGAAGAGAATCAATGGTAACAGGGCGATGGATTGAAGCCTGGTTGTTCCCGCTTTCTTATCCTCATCGGGCTTATTCCTATTGGAATCAGAAGGCGTCTCTTCGCTCACGGGTGGCCTCTCCGGTTCTTCATTGCCGGGCGCTTCATTACCCGCTTCCTCATCGGTAGCGTTTTCATTACGAGATTCATTACCGGCTTCGCCCGGGAATTGCTCGGAGGCGGGCTGGTCCGGCAGCGAGACCTCGACCTTGTATTCGGCGCCGAGTTCGCCCGGTTCGTTGGCGCGTTCGATCATCTTGGCCGCGTGACGCCGCGCCTGTTGTTCGGCAGCGACGCCTCGCGCGCGCGTCTGGCGCTCTTTGCGCCAGCGCCGGCGGATGTGCATGCGCGCGCGCGCTTTGTATGAATGGATCAGGATTCCGATGATTCCGGCGAGCAGCACGACTTCGGTCACAGTGGTCTGGGTGAAGATGAGCATGAAGCCGGCGGCTACGCCAAGCTCCAGACGCCATTGCTGCTGCATCGCCGCCTGGCCAAGTCGCACGGTGGTAGCCGCGATCAATCCGACCACCGCCGCGTTGAGCCCCTGAAAGACATTTTGGGCGTCTGGGAAATTAATAAGATGGCCGTGCGCAATAGCCAGCCCGATCATCGCAAGAAACGACGGCAGTATGAAACTGATGATCGACACAACCGCTCCGCGTATTCCGCAGAGCTTCAGTCCGACATAAGTGATCGCATTGGCGGTATCGGCGCCCGGCAGCCCATGCGCCAGAGAAACCGCGTCGAGGAACTCTTCCTCCGACATCCATCGGTTTTTATAAACCACCACCCGGCGGATGTGCGCGATCACCGCCAGCCCTCCGCCGAAGCCGGTCACGCCCAGCTTGAAGAAAGTTTTGGCGAGCGAGCGCCAGTCGACTCTTTCTTCGCCCCGGACCGCCAGTTTCGCGCCCCATTGGCGCCAGAGGCCGCGCGCCTGGTCGCGGATGTGATGGCAAAAACCGGCCAGCGTCGTAAGCGGCGACGATTTAATACGGCTTCTTTCGGCTGTGTCGTCCACCTTCCCCTATTCTCTCATTTACTGTCTTTGCCGCGTATGACCGCGGTTTCATTCCAGGCGTCTGGGGGCAAATTTTACGTTTCCACTCTACGCCTCTTCGGATAGTTTGTAACGCAAGAGGGCGCTATAATTCAAATCTATGTCGAATCAACGAATCGCTATTATCGGTGGGACGGGCGATCAGGGCAAAGGCCTTGCGCTGCGCTGGGCGCGGGCAGGCTTTGAAATCATCATCGGATCACGAGATCGGGAACGCGCCAGGGCGGCGTCGGCGGAGATGCGCGCTGTGTTGGCGGCTTCTGGAAGTGGCGGCGCCGACGGTGTCAAATTGGATGGCGAAGCGAACGCCGACGCCGCGGCGAGGGCTTCGATCATTGTGTTGACCATTCCATTCGCCGCCCATATCTCGACGCTCAGGGAAATTCGCGAGAAGATTCGACCCGGAGCTTTGATTGTCGACGTGACAGTTCCGCTGGAGCCGGCCGTGGGAGGCAAACCGACGCGCGTCCTGGGCGTATGGGCGGGATCAGCGGCGGAGCAGTGCCAGGAGCTTGCGCCGGAAGGCGCGAAGGTCGTTTCAGCCTTCCAAAACGCCGGCGCCGAAGCTCTCTCCCGTCTCGACAGCGACGTGGAATGCGACATCATTGTTTGCGGCGATGACAAGGATTCCAAACAGCGCCTCCGCCCTCTGGTCGAGGCGATTCCGGGTTGCCGCTACATTGACGGCGGCCCGCTCGCCAATTCACGCACGGTCGAAGCGATGACGGCCCTGCTGATCGGATTCAACATCAGATATAAAACTCATACCGGCTTGCGAATCACCGGCATAGAATGACGAATTCACCCTACATTGACCTGTCGCGCGAAGAATGGAGCAGGCTGCGAAACTCCACTCCGCTGACCTTGACGGAAGACGACCTGGCAAAGTTGCGCGGCATCAACGAGCGAGTCTCGCTTCGCGAGGTCGAAGACATTTATTTGCCGCTGTCGCGCCTGTTGAATCTTTACGTCGACGCGACCCAGAAACTGCATCGCGCCATGCGTGCCTTCCTCGGCGACTCGGCCGAGAAGGTCCCTTACGTCATAGGCGTGGCCGGCAGCGTCGCCGTGGGCAAGAGCACGACGGCGCGCGTCCTGCAGGCGCTGCTGGCGCGCTGGCCCCACCATCCGAAGGTCGATCTGGTCACGACCGACGGTTTTCTGTTCCCGAACGCCGTCCTGGAAGACCGCGGTTTGATGGGGCGCAAAGGTTTTCCCGAAAGTTATGACCGGAGGCGTCTGGTCAAATTCGTGGCCGACGTTAAGTCCGGAACTGAGGAAATCAGCGCCCCCGTCTATTCACATCTGGCCTATGATATTCTGCCCGGCCAGGAGCAGGCCGTCAGAAAACCCGACATCATGATTCTGGAAGGCCTGAATGTGCTGCAGACCGGCGTCGGCAGGACGGAGAATTACGCGCCGGTTTTCGTCTCGGATTACTTTGACTTTTCAATCTATGTCGACGCCGACGAAGAACACATCAAACATTGGTACGTCGAACGATTCCTCAAGCTGCGCCGCACGGCCTTCCGCGACCCCGCCTCATATTTCCGCCGTTACTCCGTTTTGTCGGACGATGAAGCCAGGGAAAAAGCCCTCTCAATCTGGAACCAGATCAACGGTGTGAATTTGATGGAAAATATCCTGCCGACGCGCACTCGCGCATCCCTGATACTTGAAAAAGGCGCGGATCATTCGGTGCAGAGTGTGAAATTGAGGAAACTCTAGATCAAGACGGAGAGACGGAGGATGGAAGATCGAAGATGGCGATTCTCGATCCTCGATCCTCGATCCTCGATCCTCGATCCTCGATCCTCGATCCTCCGTCCCTCCATCTCTCTGTCTCTTATCGCAGTGGTTTGTAGAGCCTGTCCAGAAGATTCGGGTTCACGCCGAGCCAGTACAGCGTCTGCATCAGGGACCACAGCGCGAACGTGCGAATAAATCGTCCTTCGAAGCGCCGAGAGGAGGTTGTGGCGCGCGCGTTCAGACGCGCGAATTTTCCCATGCGTCGCATCCTTCTATAGAGATCGCAATCTTCAAAAATCGGATATTCGCGATAGCCGCCCAACCGCTCAAAGACGCCGCGCCGCGCAAAGATTGCGGAATCTCCATAGAGCATTCCGCCCAGCCTCAGGAGTGGATAAATGCGTGTCAGCAGCCGCGCCTCCGGCGTGTCGCCGCCGAAGATCAGGCTGAAGTTTCCGCCACAAACCTTCTCGTCAGCGAGCGCGCCGGCGATGAGTTCCGGCGCGTCTTCCGGCAACCTCGTGTCCGCGTGCAGAAAGAGCAGCGTCTTGCCCTCGGCCAATCTTGCTCCGGCGTTCATTTGCGGCCCTCTTCCGCGCGGCGCATCGATCACCCGCAGCCCGCATTGGCGCGCCAATTTGACCGTCGCGTCCGCGCTGCCGCCGTCGCAGACGATGACCTCGAATTCGCCGCGCAAACGGCCCAGCGACGCCGCCAGATCCAGTATGGTGGTCTCTTCATTGAGTGTTGGGACGATGATCGATATCATGAATCTTATATGAAAAGCTTATTCGCAGTCTTATCGCTGTTCGCATGCGCGTCCGCATTCAGCGTTAACGCGCAGGATTTCGATTACTCCGAATACGACCGTCTGACGCGCAAGTACGTCGACGAGCGCGGACTGGTCGATTATAAGGGGCTGAAGATCGAGTTGGGCGCGTTAAAGAACTTCATCGACCAGATTTCCGCCGTCAGCCCGCAAAGCCATCCTGAGCGATTCAAGGACGGCGGCGAGCAGTTGCGTTACTGGATGACGGCTTACAACGCATGGGTCATGTACATCGCCACGTCAGAATATCCGAGCAAGAGCTCGCTCTGGAATTTCCTGGGATTATTCCGCAATCGCGACATCAAACTCGGCGGAAAGCCGATGAAATTGGGGGATCTGGAGCACAAGATCATCCGGGCCGGCTACAAAGACCCGCGAATTCATTTCTACATCAACTGCGGGGCTTCCAGTTGTCCGGCTCTGGGACGGGGCGTGATTCAGCAATTCAAGACCTCGGACGCGCTCGACCAGTCGGCCCGGCGCTTCATCAATGACGCCAGAAACGTCAGATACGACGCGGCCGAGAAAAAACTTTATCTATCGAAAATCTTCGATTGGTTCCAGGACGACTTCCTGAATTATCTGAAAGAGAAGGACAG
>DASUFM010000449.1:0-6948 GCA_036274535.1 Blastocatellia bacterium | reverse complement strand
GAAAAGCAGTTCGTAGTCCCGCCTAAAGGCCAATGAGATTAAGTTAGCGAATAGTGGGCGTAAATCGTAACGGCGGAGCCTTTGGAGGCGCCGTTGCTTGGGATACCGCTGGCGAATTCTTCAGTGGGACACATTTAAATTGTCCCACGTCTGAGTCGGAAAATAGGTGGGACAATTTAAATGTGTCCCACCTCTGTGGCAACAGTGCGCGTCAATTTTGAATTCGCCAGCGGTATCCCAAGCCGCCGCACTCCATACGCTTCGCGATTTCAATCACGACCATCTCTCCTTGGAGCCACAAAATCTGTTAGTATCAGGAAAAATAAATACAACCACGCGTCACTGCTTTTCCGCCGCGTTAGCGGTGATCGAATCCAGCCCGGCGTTGAAACGCCATTGGCGTTAAAACGCCGAGTTAGGCTCACCTGGTCGCTCCGCGACCAGGGAGGCTGTTGAATTTATTTTTCAAACATCATCAGGCGAAACTCCAAACGGGTTTCCGATTTTACTGCTTGCGAAGGCCGGACGGCGAGGCGATGAAGTAATAGTAGCCGGCCACCTCGCTTTTTTTCTCGCGCGTCGAGCCGCGAAGGATCAATTCGTATTCGCCGGCCTGCAGGGCGCGGGTGGGGATCGTCAGGGTGACGAATCGCCCCCAGTCGGTCTGGCGGCCGGTCAATCCTCCCTGAAACCAGACCTGAGCGCCGCCGGAGGTGTTGAGTTCGACGCGATAACTGTGATGATTGACCGAAGGGTCGAGTTCGAGCTGCAACTTCACCGTCCGCACATTCATTGGAATACTCAGCCTGCGCGGATCTCCTGAATTGCGTTCGATTCCGCTGCTTAGAGCAAGTTCGACGAAATCGCCGTCACGAGCCGCGGGCGGCGATGATTGCGCCTGGAGCCGCCGCATCCTCTCCCGCATCTGGTCTTGCATTCGGGCGTTGCGCGAGCGCTCGGCGGCGAGATTGCTTTTTTCATTCTCGATCTGCGTGGCGAGCCGCTCCTGCAAATTCTTTTCGTTACGCCGCGCCAGGTCACGTTCGGCGGTTAGTTCCGCGATTCGCGAGCGCGAAAAATTTTCTTCGCGTAACAGCCATAACCCTCCGAGCATAAGGAGCGCCGCGGCGGCTGCCGTCGCATACTGAAACGCATGAGCGGGCGAGAAGAGGCTGGCGCGCAGCTTTTCCCACCGGCTTTCCCGCGTTAATGGGGGCGCCGGCGCCGGCTCGCGCGATTCCGCCGCAATATGATTGAGCCGGGCGCGGAGTTTCCGCGCGCGCTCGACCTGCTCGCGGCCTTGTGGCGAAGCCATCGCGCGGCGCTCGAAGCTCCGGCGTTCGGCCTCGGACATCTCGCCGCCGACGTAATCGTCAATGATCTCGCATTCAATCGCCCGCAATTGTTTCAGGTATTCCGCGTCGCGCAGGAATCGTCCTTCCACCTCGACGCATTCCTCCTCGGTCGCCGCGCCGAGCAGGTAGCGAGTCATGGTTCGTTCTTCTTTTGCGGTTTGTATCATCATATTCCTCGCTGCATGCATCTTTCGATGCATCCCTGCAGCCTCTGCCGCAGATCGAAGGCGCGGTAGCGAAGAGCGCCGAGCGTGATCCGCAGGCTTTCGGCGAGACGTTTGCGGCTCTCGATTTTGCCGCTCTTTTCGCCCTGGTAATACAGCACGATCAATTGGCGGCTCTCTTCGGGCAGCCGATTGAGGCAGCGACGCAGGCAGAGGACGCCGTTTTCATCATCGTCCTGCTCAACCGGCTGCGCGATGAGAGGGGGAAGTTCGTCAACTCCGATCTGTTCGCGCTCCTGCTTCTTGAAAATCTCGAGCAACAGCCGCCGGGCCACGCCGTGCGCGTAACTGATGGGATCGCGAACTTCTTCGCCCTCGTCAATCTTGCGGATTACGCGATTGATGGTTTCATCGGCGTCAGCCTCCGGGTCGCGGCAGCCGCGCCAGATAAACAACTGGACCAGGTTCCGGCGCAGCGTTTCGTAATTTTCTCCCGCCCGATCACGATCTAAATCGAGCAGAGAGAGAAATTGATCGAAAGCTTCCTGCGTCAGATCCCACCTGGGACGTCGCGTATACTCTTGCTTTGGAAGGATCGTGTTTTTCACCCTCACCGTCTTTTCCGTCGAAGTCGCCGGGCGCACAGGCCCGGTCATGCTCATGTGGCGGAGGAATTTGAAATGTTTGGAAAATATTTTTGCAAGCGACAGGGTGGGACAATTTGGAAAATTGTCCCACCTAAAGGATTGTCTGAGCCCTCATTGCTTCGTTTTTTCCGCCGCCAGGGATTTCACGTGTTTCTTCCACTCTTCGGCGGGCATCGTTTGGCGTTTTTCCTGTTCGGCGGCGGCGATCAGGAGTTCCATGACCGGCTGAACGATCATCAACTCAACCGCGGCTTTCGGCCTGGCCGCATCAATAAGCCGGGCCAGCTTCGCATTGAGCCATTCTTCAGCCGGAATTTTTTTCGATTGCAGAAGACCGTAAGCTTCCAGGCCGATGTCGGATACATCCTCCATATCTTTCGCGAGCGGCGCCGCTTCTTCGTTCATAAGCGGAGAGCGTATGGCGACCTGCAGATCGAACCCCGCCGGCTGGTCATTTTTTGTGGATAGATGATTGGAAGGGAAAATGTATCGATTCATTCCGGCCGCAAAATGTTTCCACTGGTTCAATGAGCCGCTTATTTGGCCGGCGTCGGCGGAAGAAGTTGAATAAAGATATTGATCGACGGCTTTGGCGAAATGTCTGGCTTGTTCACTATCGGGCTGCGCGATGTCGGCCAATCGCGTCAATGGGGTAAATTGCGTCCCTTTCTGCAAGGCGCCGCGCCGATAGCCTTTCACCGGCTCGACGATGGCGATCAGCGGTCTAATTTTGGCGATTATTTCATTCCTCGCCGATTCAGTCACCGCCGCATCGGCGCCGATCCAACGCCGCAACATGGCTTCCGGATTCTTTTTGTGTAACAGACCGGAATCTTCAAGCTGGACGCTAACTACAGCCAGCCGCCGATACATATCATCTACATCATTAACCTCGCGCGGCGACCAGAAGCGCTCGGCGATCGCCGCCGTCCGCGGCCAGATGCGCGAATCAATCGTTTCCGGAGAAACCCATTCGGTCCACATCGTCGCCTCGCCGCCGAGGATCAATTTCTGCTCTTCGGGCGTCAGCGTTGTGTTTTCAGGGATCGGATCGTTCAGGTAGTGCCGCGACGCCGGCTCGATCAAATCAAGGTAATAGCCGCTAGAGAGAATCCCCCTGTAGCCTTTCTTCGCCGCTTCGGCCAGACTCTCCGGCCCGCGCCACGACTGCACGACAATGTCTTTCGGCAAATCCGGATGCAGAATCTCGTCCCAGCCGATCATCTTCTTACGATGTTTGGTCAGAATCTTCGACAACCGCTGGTTGAAATAAGCCTGCAAGCCGTGATTGTCCACCAATGCTTTTGCTTTAATGAATGCCTGAATCTTCGGATTCTCTTCCCAATCATCGGCTTCGACTTCGTCGCCGCCGATGTGCATGTAAGCGTCAGGGAAGAGCGCGGCCATCTCGCCGAGGAAGCCGTCCAGAAATTTGTAAAGCTGTTCGTTGGAAGGATCCATCACCGGCTTGATGATTCCCCACGCGCGTTCGATCTGATACGGCCCCGTCTTGCTGGCGAATTCCGGGTAGCCCACGAACCATGCGGTTGTATGTCCCGGCATATCGAATTCGGGCACGACGCGGATGCCGCGCATACGGGCGTATTCGATGATCTCGCGCATCTGAGCCTGTGTGAAATAATTCCCGTCCGAGCCCAGTTGGTGAAGCTTCGGATATTTTTTGCTCTCGATTCGAAAGCCCTGGTCTTCGGTCAGATGCAGGTGCAGGACATTGAGTTTGACCGCGGCCATGCCATCCAGGTTGCGCTTGATCACTTCAATCGGCTGCCAATGCCGCCCGACATCGATCATCAGGCCGCGCCACGGAAATCGCGGCTTGTCCTGAATGCTCACCGCCGGGATGTAATAACCATCTTTGTCCCCGCTGAGCAGTTGCAGAAAAGTCTCAAGCCCGCGCATGGCGCCGACGACCGTCGGGGCGCTCAATACAGCCTGCGAACCCGAGACTTCCAGCGAATAGGATTCGTCTTCATCAAAGGCCGGAATCTCTTTGCCCGCCGATTGGACCTGGATCAGCAGCGTCGCCGCGGCCGCGTTGCTCGCCCGCCCGCGCTCGAACGTCAGACCTGTGCGGGCTTCCAACCGCCGCGCCATCCGATCGATTGCCGCGAGCAACCGCGGGTCACTGTAGCCTGTCGTCGCAACTGCGAATGAAGGCGTAACGGCGAGGCGGCCCGAATTGAAACGCAATACGGCCGGGACAGGCGCCAGGTTATGAGTCGTGGGTTGGTCTTGAACGAAACCGAAAACGCAATAAAAAATAAACAGCCGTGGAATCCAACGGCTAATTACCATAAAAATCCTGCTGAGTCTCATACTGTCAAATAAAACGACAGGGAGGTAGGCCGGGAGAATATTCTACAGTCAGTAATTCACGAAATCAGGAAAGAAGTGTCAGATGTCAGATGTCAGATGTAACCAATCTGACATCTGACATCTGACATCTGACATCTGACATCTGACATCTATCTCTTTGATTATTTCAACGCATGCTCAATAGCCTGCGTCACTTTTTCGCCTTCGGGTTTATCCCCGGATTCGAAGCGGGCGATGATTTTTCCGTTGCGGTCAACCAGGAATTTATTGAAATTCCATTTGATGTCGCCGGCGAATTCGGGATCGGTCTCTTTGCCGGTGAGGAATTTGTAGAGCGGATGAATGTCCGCGCCCTTGACCGAGATTTTTGCGAACATCGGGAATGAGACCTTGTAGTTCACAGTGCAGAATTGCTTGATCTCTTCATTCGTTCCCGGCTCCTGGCCGCCGAAATTATTCGCCGGGAAGCCGAGCACGACCAGGCCCTGCGCGCTGTATTTGGAATAAACCGCCTGCAAGCCTTCGTATTGTGGCGTGTACCCGCATTTGCTGGCCACGTTGACCAGCAGCAGAACCTTTCCGCGATAGTCGCTCAGTTTCGTCTCCTTGCCGTCAATATTCTTCATGGTGAAATCGAGAACCGATTTTTCAGTCATGGCGTTCGCTCCTCCGGGATTGGCGATGTTCAAATCGTCTTTATGCACGTCCATCCGCACCACGAGTTTGAGTCCCGCCTGCGCGGAGTCGTTCGAGATGATGTCCGCATAGCGGTCGATTTTGCCGTTCATGCCGTTGGTCCTGACCGAGAGCTTGATCTGGCCCTCTTCCCCCGGAGCGAGCTTTTTGGGGAAGTCGCTCGCCGTGCATCCACAGGCCGGCGAGACGTTGTGAATGACCAGTTCGGCGGCGCCCACATTCTTTATCTTGAAGATGTGGCTGACCTCTTCGCCCTGTTTGACGCTGCCGAAGTCGTATTCGCGCTCCTCCAGAGCGATCTTCGGCGCGGTGGTCGCGATCCTGGCGGCGGGTTCCCCGTCTTTAGAGGCGTTCGGCGCGGAGCCTTGCGCGAATGCGGCGAAGGGAAGCGCGATGACCAGCGAGAGCAGCGTGATTGCGGTGGTGAAACTCCAATCGGATTTTCGATTCATATAGTCATAAGCGATCGCGTTTGCCATAAGAGTCTCCGATATTTCTTTTTGCAATTTGAACGGCGCATGGCCGCCCAAACCGGATTTGTGATAGATTTCGATCAGATTCGGTTGCGCAACAGCGCCCAGAATAATTCCAACGCGCCCGGCCGGTCAACAAAGCGCCGAGGGTATTGTGTGACAGACGCCGCAGAGTGTAATTTATCGGCTCCCCTTTTATCATCCCGGCTGAATCAGGAATATGAACAGGCTCCGCAGGCCCTGTTCATGACGTTTTCAAGGAGATCAACTTTTGATTGACACAATGCTCATTACGGGAGGCGCCGGATTCATAGGCGCAAATTTCGCGCGACACGCTCTGTCGCGCTCCGACATCAGGCTCGTCATTGTTGATAAGCTGACATATGCGGGTAACCTGGCGAACATCGATGACGTCCTGCGCGACCCGCGCGTCCGCTTCGTCAAAGGCGACATCGCCGACAGGGAATTGATGACTTCGCTCTTCGACGAGCGCCGCCCGGCGTTTGTGGCCAATTTTGCAGCCGAGACCCACGTCGATCGTTCGATAGACGACCCTTCGCCGTTCATCGAAACCAACATCGCCGGCGCGTTCAATTTGCTCGAAGTCTCGCGCCGTTTTCTGGCGCGGTCGAACGAAGCCGCGAAGCGGGCTTTTCGTTTCCTGCACGTTTCGACCGACGAGGTTTACGGTTCGCTCGGCGAAACCGGCATCTTTTCAGAGACGACGCCTTACGCGCCCAACTCGCCCTATGCGGCGTCAAAGGCTTCCGCGGATCATCTGGTTCGCGCCTGGCATGAGACTTATAAGCTGCCGGCGATCATCACGAACTGCTCCAACAACTACGGCCCATACCAATTCCCGGAAAAACTGATCCCGCTGACGCTGCTCAACGCGATTGACGGCAAACCGCTGCCGATTTACGGCGACGGCGGCAATGTGCGTGACTGGCTTTACGTCGAAGACCATTGCGCGGGAATCCTGCTCGCGCTGCGACACGGCAAACCGGGAGAGAAATACAACATCGGCGGCGGCAATGAACGAACAAATCTGCAGATCGTTGACCGGCTCTGCGCGGAGATCGAAAAGGTTTTGCCCGCGGCTGATAACCCGGCTTTAATCCGGCAGGGAAAAAAGAGCTATTTTGAATTGAAGACCTTTGTCCCTGACCGTCCCGGACACGACCGCCGTTACGCGATCGATGCGTCGAAGATTCGCTCCGAACTCGGATGGAAACCGGATTGCGATTTCGAATCGGGACTGGCGAAGACCGTCCGG
>DASUFM010000448.1:0-7515 GCA_036274535.1 Blastocatellia bacterium | reverse complement strand
CAGGGCTCTGGGTCCAACGCGCGGCCCAGCTCCCATCACCGCGAGCCCGCAGCGATTTCTCTTCCACTCTAAAGCGGCTTGTTAATCAATGGGAGTTTACGCCCGCGCCCTGGGCGCCCTCTCTTGATGTCGGCGACGTTTAGGCGCTTACCTCTTTTCCGTTCTGCCAGAGCGTCAGTCGGAAGGCCGGCGCGTTGACCGTAGCTAAGCAGGATTGTTTCCGTCCGTTTCTTTGCGGCTCCATTGTAGATGGCTTTCGCCCACACATGACCGGCGAAGTCGGGAGTGAGATTCAGTCGCGTTACAAACTTTCCCATTGCGCGATCAACCGGCGTAGTTAGCGTTCGAAGCTCCAGGTAATCATCTTCCACGCCCTCCGGGCGGCCCAGAATCTGTACACTTTCAGCCCCCGGCGCCGTCGCGGTCACCGCGACTGTTCCCCAGGTCACTCTCTAATGGATTAGTGCAACCATTGTGCCCGTGACAAACGAGTGTGATATGGCGCCTGCAATGGCGGCTGTGTCGCTGCCGTGAAGGTCAAAGTCGTCGCGCCTTCGCATGTATCGCCGGACATTCGCAGCAAGGAGATCTTCTTAAAATGGGGCGTCCGTCCACAACGCTGTCCCAACCGTCTACAAAAAATCATCCCCAATATATCTCGTCTTACTCCTCAATGAGTTGATTATGAATGGCGTTGGACCATAACCCCGCTTGGGCACGGCGCTTGATCGCATACGACGGTTCAAGGACGCGACGCCTCAATGCGAGCCGGGCTCGGGCGCGTCGCCAAACGTCTATTCAAAGACGCGATGAACTTCTTCGAAAGGGTCTTCCGCGGCGACGTTGTCGCGAGCGTCGCCTGGCGGGCCGAATGCTCGGTCGAGATTGTGCGCCCGCCCGTCCGCCGCAATGCGGTAAATTCCGAATTCACCGCTATGACTGCGCGGCGTCAATCTTCGGCAGCCAGACAGTAAAAGCCGCTCCGCCCTCCGCTCGATTGGCCGCCTCTATCCAGCCATCGTGTTCTTCAACGATGCGGCGAGCGACGGACAATCCGAGCCCGGTCCCCTGCCCCACTTCCTTGGTCGTGAAGAACGGGTCGAAGATGTGGGTGAGATTCTCTGGCGGAATCCCCGGCGCAACGACGCGATACGCGAGGTCGCCCTGACCGATGGCCCTGGCCCCGGTCAGCAGCTCTCTGATCGGGCGCAGCAGGTTGTGGCGCATCACCAGGAGCACGGCAACAATGTCCCAAATCGCCACACCCGCAAAACTCAACTTACAGCCTGAAGAATTCTCCTTCAAAGCCATGAGAGTCACAAATCTATAGAGTTGCGCCTCCGACGGCCGCGGCACACGGCTTGTAGATGATCAGATTGCAAAACGCTCTCAACCTTGGGGCGCCCGGGGGCATCTCCGGAGTTTCAGCCAGGAGGAAATATAGATTGACAGGCGATCACCCCGATTCTCATGGCGCTGGGCGTGGGAGGGCTGGCGGTCGCGATGGCGTTGCAGGACACGCTTTCGAATCTCTTTTCCGGCCTGCAAGTCGTAGCGTCGAGACAAGTCAGGCCGGGCGATTACGTAAAACTCGAGTCGGGCGAGGAGGGCTATGTCACTGACATCACCTGGCGTAACACGGCGATTCGCGCGTTGCCGAATAATATGGTGATCGCGCCCAATTCAAAACTGGCTTCGACCCTCGTCACCAATTATTACCAGCCGGAGAAAGAGATGGCCGTGCTTGTACAGGTCGGCGTCGGCTACCAGTCAGAACCGTTCATATCAAAGAGAGGGAAAGATCAGGGGGGAGTGTTGAAGGATCAGACAACGACAATTGAGGCGCGCACCCCGGCGGCCACTTACCGCATGCAGTTGGCGCTGCTGGAGAGTGAAAAGGAGAGGAATGAGAGACAAGCTCAGTGACGACCCGCTCTGGTTCAAGGACGCGATATTCTATGAAGTCTATGTGCGCGGATTCTACGATTCGAACGCGGACGGCGTCGGCGATTTTCGCGGGCTGACCGAAAAGCTCGACCACATCCAATTGCTGGGGGTGGATTGTATCTTGCTGCTGCCAATTCACGCTTCGCCGCTGCGAGACGGCGGTTACGACGTCTCGAATTACTACGCGATTCTGCCGGAATACGGAACGCTCGATGATTTCAAACATTTTCTCGACGCGGCGCACACGCGCGGCATCCGCGTGATCGCCGACTTCACTCTCAATCACACTTCGGATCAGCATCCCTGGTTTCAGGAGTCACGAGGCTCAGCCGATGCGCCGAAACGAGATTGGTACGTCTGGAGCGAAACGGATCAGAAGTACAGAGATGCTCGGATCATACATGCGGACACGGAGCGTTCGAACTGGGCATGGGACGATCAGGCCCAGGCTTTCTACTGGCATCGCTTCTTAAGGCATGAGCCCGACCTCAACTACGAAAATCCGGAAGTGCGACAGGCGATGTTCGAAGTGATTTCGTTCTGGCTCGAAGTGGGCATTGACGGCTTCAGGCTTAACGCCGCGCCATACCTGTTCGAGAAGGACGGAACGAGTTGCGAGAATCTTCCCGAGACTCACGATTATCTCAGGCGGCTGCGCGCCTTCGTCGACGAGAAATATCCGACCCGGCTGCTGATGACCGAAGCCGATCAGTGGCCCGAAGACGTTGCGGCCTACTTCGGCGCCGGCGATGAGCTCCACATGGCTTGCCACTTTCCGATCACGCCGCGCTTGCTTATGGCGTTGCGGCAGGAAGACCGCGGGCCGATTGTCGAAATCCTCGAAAGGACGCCCCACATTCCCGAGACCTGTCAGTGGGGAATGTCTCTGCGCAGTCACGATGAGATGACGCTGGAGACGCGCGCCAGCGAGGGGCGCGAGGATCTTCGGGCGGAGTACGCGAAGAGTCTCAATAGCGACGCGCGCCGCCGCATGGCCCCGCTGTTGGATAATGGCCGCCGCCGCATCGAGCTGATGAACGGGCTGTTCCTGAGCCTTCCCGGCAGCCCGTTCCTTTACTACGGCGATGAGATAGGGATGGGCGATAACGTCTACCTCGGCGGACGCTACGGCGTTCGCACGCCGATGCAATGGTCTCCCGATCGCAACGCGGGCTTTTCCAGGGCAGATTTCGCACAGTTATATTATCCTGTGATTGCGGATTCGGTATACGGGTATCAGTCGGTCAACGTCGAAGCGCAAATGTGGGTTTCGACTTCGCTTCTTCACTGGATACGCGGGGCGATTGCGGTGCGCAAAAGACATCCGGTCTTCGGGCGTGGTTCGTTGGAATTGATCGAGCCGGAGAACCGGAAGATCCTCGCTTTCACACGCCGCTATCGGGATGAGATCGCGCTGTGCGTTTATAACCTCGCGCGTTCGACGCAGCCGGCTGAACTCGACCTCAGTCAATACGAAGGCCATATCCCGGTGGAGATGTCGGGCCGGATTCGATTTCCCAGGATAGAGCGACGCCCTTACCAGATCACATTCAACGAGTACGGATTCTTCTGGTTTTTGCTTCAGAAGGACGACGGATGAAGACAAATCGTTGGTCCTATGGATAATAGTTACGCAAGCAACCGGTGACACTTAACAATAGGAGAGGATTCATGTCGGAAAAAGACGTATTTACTCAACGAAAGATAGGACTGGAGGAAGAATATTTTCGCAAGAAGGAGCAGGAACTGCTTGAGCAAATCCGACGTCACACAGCATTACAGGCCGAGCGCGAAGAACTGGCTGAAGCCACGGGCATCGCGGATGAAGAGATTCTGGCGACGTTGCGAGAGATGGGTTATACGCGCGAAACGGTAGGGCTGCTGCATCTGGTTCCGCTGGTGCAGGTCGCCTGGGCCAGCGGCAGCGTCACCCCTCGTGAGCGCGAGTTGGTGTTGCGTTTGTCAGAATGGCGCGGCGTGCGAAATGACAGCCCAGCCTGGGAACAGTTGAACAACTGGCTTGACGAGCGCCCTTCGGACGATTTCTTCCTGAAGACGCTGCGGATCATCCGGATCCTCCTTGATTTTCAAACGGCGAAAGAGCGAGTCACAAGCAGGACGGACCTGATCAGTTTCTGCATCCGCATAGCCAACGCTTCCGGCGGCTTCATGGGCGTCGGCAGTAAAATTTCCGAAGGCGAACAGGCGGCGCTCGATCAAATCGTCGAAGAGCTGAATGGGAGAAACCCGAAAGCAGTGCGACAAATGGTTGAAGAAAGCTGAAGACCGAGGCTCTATGTCGAAACGTCGAACTTGCCTGACGATGGTTGGCTTCGCTCAGGCAGTTCGCTGGCGCCGACGGTCAGTTCATGGTCAATCAGCCCGCTGACTTCGCCGTGGACGTCATCAGTAATTATTCCTTCATGTAACAACTCATTCAGTCGCGCCTTCCTGACGCTGGCCAGATGATATCGAATCCGATTCTCCTGCTGCCGCTCCACCATTCTTTCGACCTTGTCGAGCTTGGCGAGCCGCTCGCTCAGGTTATGATGCGTTTCGGAAAATTCCGCCTTGAGATCGTCATAGACCCGTGCGGTGATCACGCCACGGTTGCGCAGTAAATCGAGTTCTGCGAGCGCCGCGGTGTCGGCCAGCAGCCGCCCTTGTAACACTTCATACTCGCGGACGCCGGGCGGCCTGGCGCCTAGATTGAGCCACTTGAGCATCGGTGAAATGGTCAGCCCCTGAACGAGCAGGCTGAAGACGACCGCGCCGAAGATCATCATGACCAGTTCCGACCGGCGCTCCAGAGTCCGTGGCAAACTCAACGCCAGCGCTATCGACAGCGACCCGCGCAAGCCTCCCCAGAACAGCACGCTCATCCATCTGAACGGAACCGGCTTCGCCAGCCGGTTCGCCAGCGGCATCAGCCCGTAAACCGTCACGATGCGCGACAACAACAGCGCCAGCACGCCCCACGCGATCGTCCGCGAATACTCGAACATGGCCGTGAGTTGCGTCTCCAGCCCCACCAGCAAAAAAACGAGCGAGTTGACGACGAAGGCGGCATACTCCCAGAACGAATTGACCGCCACCTGCGTCGTCGGCGACATGCCGGCGCGCCTGCCGTAGTTGCCGATGATCAGTCCCGCAGTCAGCACGGCGATAACCGGTGAAACATGCAATCCTTCAGCGCCGAGGAACGAGCCGTAAGCGGCGATCGTCGTCAGTGTGATTTCAAGCAGGTGATCGTCAAAGCGCGCCGTCAGCGCCGAGGCGGCCATGCCAACGACCCCGCCGACCGCCAGCCCTCCGAAGACCACTTTGATGAACTCGCGCAACGAATCGAGCGCCAGGGAACCCATCGAGGTTTCCGCCACGGTTCCGGCGGCGATGGCGAGAATGATCTTAAAGACCACGACCGCCGTACCATCGTTGATGAGGCTCTCGCCTTCGACAATGATGTTGAGGCGTTTGGGCAGGCCGAGCTTTTTGAAGAGCGCCAGCACCGAAACCGGGTCGGTCGCAGAGATGATTGCGCCGAACAAGAGCGCCGCCGGCCACGGCCAGCCGACGCCGAAATGTAGGACCGCGCCGACCACGCCGACCGACACGAGCACGCCGGGCACGGCCAGCGTCAGAATCGGCGCCAGGTTTTCGCGCAGGTGATCGAGCCTCAGGTTCCACGCCGCCTCGAATAACAGCGCGGGCAGAAAGATCAGCAGGATCAACTCCGGCGAGACGTGGACCGCCGGAATGAAATGCATCGGGCTGATCAGCAGGCCGACAATCACCAGCGCGAGCGTGTACGGCACGCGAATCCAACGCGTCACCATCGCCACGCCTGACGCGATCAGCAATAGAACAATAAAAATCGTGATCGTGAAATGGGTATCGTTCATGACGGTTTCCGCCGGGCGCGGGTTCGGCCCAATGAATCAGACCGAGCCCGCGCCGCTCCGTTTCAAGATTGTGGTCGTTCCACTATGACGGGCTTGCCGGAGTCGACGTTCTGCGCGATCCCTACCTGTTTCAACAGTCCTGAGACGTCCAATCCCACAGCTTCGAGTTGTTGCAACAAGCCGAAGACGACCGACGGAGCGGCCGCCGCAAAGCGCCCGATCCCGCCCATCCCATTGGACTGGCCGTTCGCGCCTGACCCTTGTTCGATCACGACGACCTTGTCGATGGCGCCGATCGGAGAGGCGACGGCGATCTGTTCCTGGGTACGGGCTTTGTCCACACGTATCTCCTCGACCACGACGGCCTGGCGCGCCCTGGCGGACGCCAGCGGCCCAGCCTGCTCGGCGGTGGCGCGCTCTCGTTCGATCTCGGCCAGGTACTGCGCCTTCTTGACCTCCATCGAGCGCTGCGATTCGGCGATGTTGGCTTCGGATTCGAGCTTGACCTTTTCGCCTTCCTGCATCGCCACCGAAGCTTTGATCTTGGAGTCGCGCATCGCTTCGGATTCGCCGATCTGCGCGTCGCGCTTTACCTCCGCCGTGCGGCGTTTGCCGAGCGCGTCGAGATATCCCTCTTCGTCGCTGATCTCCTGAATCGTCAGGACGTCGACTCCGATCCCCATGCGTTCAAGATCGACCGCCGCCTCGGAAGTGAGCTTCTGCGCAAAGCTCTGGCGGTCGTTGTTGATCTCCTCCACGGTCAGCGTGCCGAGGATGGAGCGCAGGTGGCCCTCAAGAGTTTGAAAAATCACGCGCTGCACTTCGTTCCCCGGCATGCCCAGGAAACGCTCGGAGGCCGCCTGCAGCGAAATATATCGCCCTTGATCTTAACGTTGGCGACGGCCTTGACCGAGACGGGCACGCCTTTGAGCGTATAGGCGCGGCGGATCTCCAGCGGGATCGTGAAAACGTTCAGCGAGAGGTAATCCACCTTTTCGAGCAACGGGATGCGCAAAGCCGCGCCGCCTCTGATCAACCGGTAACCAACCGTGCGGCCGTCCGGGAGTTTGCGCCTGCGCCCGCTGAAGACCGCTGCCTCATTGGGCGGGACTTTGATGTAGTTACGGCTGATGATCCACATCACGAAGAAGAACGAGGCCAAAATGGCCGCGCCGATTATCATCATCGTTACGAAATTGGGCATGGAGACCCCTCCTTTCCTTGTTGATCACTGTTTGGTTGATTCGCGTTGGCGATCGCGCGCCGGCCAGGCGTCTGGTTCCGACGATGAGAACAGGCTGCGTCCCGTATCGAATGATTCCCAGGGACTGACAATCACCATTTCCCCGGCGACCTCCTCGATGCGGACCGCCGCGCCCGTCGGGATGCCGTCGCCGCGCGACCGCGCGATCTTCTCGACCATCGTTTCGCCGACCACGCATCTTGCCTGCCCCACGCCGCCGGCGGGAATGGCCACGGTCACTTCGGCGCGGCGGCCGATTAATTCTTCCGCCGTAACGTGACTCGATGACTGTTGCCGGTAAAGATAACGCGCGAAGACGTAGACCGCGCCGGCCAGCGCGACGCCGCCGGCCAATCCGACAGACGCGCTGACGGCGGCGCCGGCGCCGCGCAACTCGGCGATCGCGCCCAGCCCGCCAAGCCC
>DASUFM010000447.1:0-11079 GCA_036274535.1 Blastocatellia bacterium | reverse complement strand
CTTTCGGCCCTTTGGGTTGTTTGCCTTCCGGTTTGTAGAAATTCGCGGCCACTGGCAGAGGGATCGGCTTTTGCAGGCCGTTCTTTTCAAAGTCAGCATATTCCTGGCCTGGCGTCAGTACGCGCAAACGCCCATTGGCGTAGCTCGGCATCACATAATGCTTGGTAGCGCTCAGTCGCCGCCCCGGCTTGAAAACCGGCATCTTATTTTTCCCGGTGTCGCCCGTGACGTTCTCAAAAAACCAGACGCCGTTAGACGGCCTGTCGGGACAGGAGACGATAAGGTCGAAATCTCCGTCGCCGTCCGCATCGCACGGAACCGGCCAGGCCCACAGTCCCACGCCCAGATCCACTATCAGACCAGGGTTGTTGTATTTGATTTGCTCCAGATTCTGCGCGCGCGCGCCGCCGCAGACGATCAGGATT
Organism: Blastocatellia bacterium; assembly: GCA_036274535.1. Classification (GTDB taxonomy): domain Bacteria; phylum Acidobacteriota; class Blastocatellia; order RBC074; family RBC074; genus JAJVID01. The sequence continues at coordinate 10,654 of DASUFM010000447.1, read as the reverse complement.
GCCGCTGTGATAACCCAACAGCGCAACCCATACGTGATCGTTCGGGGCGTCGTCGTTCGTGATAATGAAAAATGCGTGTTCATGAGCATGTCCAATGCTTATTTTTGAAAGTTTGTATTCTCTATAGGAAAGCGAGCCTTTAGCGATCTCAACTTAGCGTCGAGTCTTGCGCGCATGGAGCGGGCAAGACTGCGGCGCGTTTTCGCGAGATCGTGTTGTTCTTTCGGGTCGCTGGCCAAATCATACAATTCATTCTGGTTGTTTTCGTAATGCCGCAGGAGTTTGTACCTGCCACGGCGAATTGCGGAGACTGGCGTAAAAAGAGTGCCAGGCGGAGGATCGGCCAGAACGGGTCTGCGGACGCCTTGCTTGGGCGGCTCAGGATTGTAATAGGGAAAATGCCAGACAAGTTCGCGCTGATCGAACTGAGTCGGGCGCTTTCCCCGCAGCAACGGCGCCAGACTCAGCCCGTCAAGCGCCGCCACATTCATCCGCGCGCCGCCTACTTCGCAAAATGTTGGGAAAATATCCGAGCCGATAATCGGCGCATCGGCAACGCGATTCGGCGCAATCACGCCCGGCCAGCGCGCGATGAATGGGACTCGCAGACCCGCTTCATAGAGCGTCCATTTACTTCCTCGCAGCGGCGCGCGCTCGAGGTATCCAGGAGCGCCGCCATTGTCGGATGTGAACACCACCAATGTATTGCCGGACAGTCCCAGCCGGTCGAGGGCGCTGAGCAGACGCCCGACGTGATGGTCCAGCGTCTCGACGAAAGCGACGTAGGCCGCCGCTTTGTCGCTATTGACTTTGGCTTTGCGCCGCGCCTTTTCAAAAAGCCACCGGGCTGGGGCCTTCACCGGATCGTGAACAAAAAAATGCGACACCATGAGGCAAAAAGGCCGATCCTTGTTGCGTTCCAGAAAGGCGATCGCCTTGTCAGCCATGGAATCCGGGGGGAACTCTCCATCCGAAGTCTCGGGACCCTGGAGCGGCGCTTTGGCCAGAGCTCCGTAGCTATGCCCGCCGAAATCTTCCTCCGCTTCATCGAACCCCTGTTGCTTCGGCCCGTGAGTAGGACTCCAACCAAGGTAAACGCCGTAATGCTGAGCCACGTGCCATTTTCCATAGAAGCCGGTACGGTAGCCGCTCTTTTGCAATACTTCGGCGAAGGTGATTTCCTCTAGGGCCAGGCCCGGGGAAAATGGCGGTGGCTCCAACGGCAATCCAGTCGCGTTTACCGTGGCGCCGGGATTCTTCGTCACGAATTCCAATCCCAGGCGAGCCGGTGAGCGGCCGGTAAGCAGGGCGGCGCGTGAGGGCGAGCAGATAGGCGCCGCGGCGTATGCCTGAGTAAAACGCATTCCCTGAGCGGCAAGCCTGTCGATTTGCGGCGTCTCGGCTTGCCTTGCCCCGTAACAATCGAGGTCATTCCAGGCGAGATCGTCAGCCAGTATGAACAGAATATTGGGACGAGCCATGGAATCAGAGACCCGATAAGGGATGCAAAAGACACTCGCCAGCGACAACGTTACGCACATAATGATTAGTGAACGGATTGCGCTACAAGTTGTTCGTCGCCGACCAGCAGATGCCGGATCTGCGATGATCTCAAAGAGCGAATGCCGGGAATTGGGGTGATATCTCATATGTGGTCGTGGAGTTCGCGGGCGACAGTCTCTCCCGATTTCCAATCGCGCCATTCGATGTAGCGAAACCGATCCGTGCGTAACGAGTAGCCCATCGAATTACGACATTGAAAAATGGCGCTGACTTTGTCCTTTTTGTGGCGCCGCCCGCAAGCGCCAGCGCCACAAAAAGGACAAAGTCGAGCTCAGAACCAGAACTTAGCCCCGATCTGAATTGTGCGCGGCGAACGCGCGCTGGTGATGCGTCCGAAGTTCGGCGTGCCGAAGGATCCGTTCGGAGCGTTGAAATTGATGCGGTTGAAAGCGTTGAAGAAATCGCCGCGCAGTTCGAATTTCATACCTTCACGAAACGGCAGCGGGAAGGAGCGGTTGAGTGATAAATCAACCGTAGCCAGTCCCGGGCCCTGGATATTGGGGAATTTCGGACTCGTGCCATAAGTGAGCGGGGGAGGGGCGGCGAACGCGTCAGTGTTGAACCAGCGCAGCAGTGTGCGCTCATTTTCCGGTAGAATCGGGTTCCCGACCAGATTGGGCCGGAACTGGCGACTGAAGGTCTGGGCGGTATTCGCCGACTGCGTGATCCAGACCTGATCGCCGCTTTGCAAAGTGACGATGCTGGACAACTGCCAGCCGTCGATCAGATACGAAACCGCTTTATTGCCGGCCCATTTGCCGAAGGGCAGGTCGTAGACGCCCGCCGCCGAGAACCGATGCGGATAATGCGACTGGCTCAGGCCGCGTTCGGCTCGCAGGTTGTACGGGTCCTGTGGGAACTGACTGGAGAAGTTATCCTCGTTGTAATCAAGGAACTTCGAGAATGTGTAGCTTGCCGAGAGGAACAATCCAGCCTTGTATCGCCGCTCCAGGCCGAGTTGCAGCGCGTTATAGCTGGAATTCTGAAACTCGCAGTGGCAGAGAATAAAGCCGTAATCGGAGTAGGGCCGCATATCCTGCGTCCCGCGCCCGGCGAGTTGAACGTCTTCAAGGGGGATCACGTTGTAATCCTGGTTCATCATCAAATGGCGACCTACGCCGCCGACGTAAGACGCCTGGAAAAGGAAGCCCCGGGCCTCCTGCTGAATGTCCAGATTCCACTGTTGAAAGCTGCCGAGTTTTGCGCGCTCGATTTTGGTGTCTATGGCAAACCCCTTGCCGTCCACGCTGGGAGTGATGGGAGGCGTTTGCGAAAGTATGACCGCCGCGTTGACGCCGTCACTCTGTATGCCCAGGCGCTGATCCGCCGGGAAACGCGCGAAGGCCGACGTCGCGCGTCCGGTCAATGGGATGTAAAAGATGCCGTAATGTGAACGCACGACGGTTTTTTTCAATCCGAACGGCTGCCACGCGAATCCGACACGGGGGCCGAAATTGAGCTTGTCAGTATATTGAATGAAGTCGCGTCCCATCTCCTCCATCGTAACTGGTCGTCCCAACTGCAAATCAAAATTCGATCCCTGGCGGCGAGTCTCGCGTGGGTTCTGCTCTACGTCATAACGAAGTCCGATGTTCAGCGTAAAGCTGGGCGAGAGCTTGAAATCGTCCTGCGCGAACGCGCCGAAATATTGCGAGCGATAGTAAAAGCGACCGCGCAGCGTGCTGTTATTGAAACCATTGGCCTGACCCAGCAGCAGGCTGGCCATCGGGTTTCCCGTCTTTCCGGCATTGCGCGGATCGGCGGTCTGATTCGCCGTGAAAGTGTATTCGCCGGTGAATTGCAATTGCAGATCGTTGATGGGGAAGCGGCGATAATCCACGCCCGTTTTCAGGATGTGTTTGCCACGCACGAAGGTGGTGATGTTTTGGAACTGCATGTGGTTTTCGACGGGGGCAAACGCCTGCGAATCGCCGAGTCCTTCATATCCGGCGACGGCGACCTGTGGCAATCCCACAATGTTCAGGTTGGGGATGCCGAGATCGGCTGTGTTGAGACTGAGCAGCCGTTCCTGAATGCCGCGGAAAAACGAGAGGCGCGCGTCGTTGAGAATGGTCGGGCTGATCGTGCGCGTCCAGTTGAGCGAGCCGGTCATATACCGATTGAAATTGCCGCGATTGCCTCCGCTGCTCGAAGCGGCGAACGGGCGCGCTGTGTCGCTTAACTGATGATCCCACGAAAAGCGAGCGAAGACCTGGTCTTTATCCGTCGCGCGCCAGTCAATGCGCGCATCGAATTTATTATTACCCACGCCGACCGGAACCAGTTGCGTGTAGTTTTGGGCCAGCCCCGGCCGCGTAGGATCGGGATAAAGCGCCATCAGCTTCTGTCCCGGCGAGTCGAAGCGATTCGCCGGGATGATGTTGTTGAGGAACGGATCGCGCACAAAACCCGTAGTCGTGGCCGTGAGTCCGGTTAAGGCGTCAACCTGCCCGGCGGTCACGCGCCGCGTCGTCAATGGATCGAAGATCTGATTGCGCAACACGTCGCGCCCCAGCGCGTCATTGCCGACGACCGCTCCCAGAGCTTCGCTGAAATCGCCGTTCTTCATTTTCACCGTCGGCAGCGTGCGATTGAAAAGCGATTCCTGGCGTTGCCGGAAGCCTTCGTAATCACCGAAGAAGAAGAGCTTGTTTTTGATGATCGGGCCGCCCACCATCCCGCCGAACTGGTTCTGAATCAGTTTGGCGTTGCTCGGCGAAAAGAAGTTGCGCGCGTTGATGCCGTTGTTGCGGTGAAATTCAAAGAGGTTGCCGTGAAAATCATTCGTGCCGGATTTCAGAGTCGCGTTGACCACGCCGCCGACCGTGCGCCCGAATTCGGCCGACAATCCGTTGGTCTGGACTTTGAACTCCTGTATGGCGTCGAGGTTCGGCTGGGTGAAAAGTTGCCCGCGACGCGGTGAGGTGATCGAACTGCCGTCCAGGACGAACTCGCCTGTGCGCGCCCGGCCGCCGCTCAGGCGCGGCAATTCGTCGGCGCCGCTCTGTTGCGCGCCGGGCGTCAGCAGCACCAGCGCGAATGCGTTGCGCCCGGACAGCGGAAGCTGTTTGATGGCAGTCTCCTCGATCACCCGTCCCAGCGTGTTGTTCTCGGTTTGCACGGCTTGCGCGCCCGCAGCGATCTCTACTGTTTCGTTGACCTGTCCGGGCGTCAGGGTGAAATCGGCCCGCAATCGGTCTTCGACGCGCAGGCTGACGCCGCGTTGCACAGCTTTCTGAAAGCCGCCGGCTTCGACCTCAAGCTCATAGACGCCGGGGCGCAATTCGCCGAGGAAGTACAACCCTGCGCCGTTGGAAACAGCTTCGCTCGACACTCCCGTGGCGACATTGCGAGCTTTGACGCGCGCGCCCGGCACGGCGGCGCCGCTTGCGTCAGTCACCGTCCCCTGGACCGAGCCAAAAATTGACTGGGCTTGCGCCGACGGATGAAAGCCCAACAATAAAAAGACGAGAAGCGATAAGTAGTTCCTTCGTTTCATGGCAGATTTCTCCGGTGATTAGTAGTGTGACGTTTGTTCCTATTTCGCATTACGCAAGCGGTCTACTTCATCAAGCGATACTTTGATGACTTCTATGGCCTGTTTATTGCGCGAGAGGGCGATCAGCAAATGACCGCCCCTTTCGGCTATATGCCGGGAAATTTATGGGCCGCGCTCATTGCCGGAAAGACAACGCGCAAGGCGACATCTGTGGTGGGCCTGCTTTAGGCGGCCAGGAGACCGTTTGCCATCGCGGATCAGTTCGCTGGCGAATAGTATCCTTCAATTCGGCGTATCCTCGCCGAAACCGCTCGCGCTCCGCTTCGCTCAAAGGAGGCGTGCCGGGCGCGACCAGGCTGGAGCCGATCACGCTTTCCATTTCCAGCGCGGCTTTCAAACAGGCGATCATCTTGCCCGTGTATTGGTTTGGCTGACCGGTCTGATCGAACACCGTCAGCTTTTCGAAATCGGCGGCCAGTCGCCGGTACTCACGCATCAGTTCTTCGTCGCCGGACCAGCAAACTCGCCATGCTTTCTGCCATTCCCGTGGAAAAACATTCGCAGGGCCGGAGACGACGCCGATCGGCAGATGGTGAGGCGGTAACCAACTGCGCCGCGGAAGAAACCAGTCGAAGATCAAATTCGCATTGCCGACGTAAATCCCGAATTCGCCGGCTTGTTTGAAATGCAGAGCCGCTCGCGTGTAGTTGTCGAGAACACGCCGCGAAGCCGAGACCTTGAGGCCGCAAACCCATGGCAAGCGGCTCAATTCCTTAACCAGGCGCGTGCGGATATGCGCCTCCGGTTTGTGACGGCCCATCGCGTTGATCTCGGCGTTGTCATAGAGAAAAACAGGCAGCGGCGCCGGCGCGGCTTCGAACAGATCGTTCATATCACGCCGGAAGAACCGCAGGATGTCGGCCTCATCCAGGTCGTTTATTGCCAGAGGCGCGATGACCGCCGCATCCGCGCCGAGCCGAATCGCCGCGTCAAGATTCGCCAGTGTCTCAGTTCGCGTGTCTCCGTTCACGCCCAACCACACTTCAACATGTGGACCCTCCGGGCCGACGGTTGAGCGGCAGTTGACGTTTTTTACTTCGTCAACGGCGATCTCCATCAATCGCTGGCGTTGCGGGTTTGACAGCCGGTTCCATTCGCCAGTCGTTCCGTTGGCGAAAATCACATTTGCGCCGCGCCCGCCTTGCGCAAGATGGCGAATTACGCTGCGCTGGTCTTCGGCCATCACGTGACCATTTTCGTCCACGACTGTGATGATCGGAACGTTGAGACCGCGTCGAGGGGAATAACGCATGAATAATATTGATTTTGGTATAAGTCCTGACAGATGCGCGCGCCCTTGCCACGCCTTTTTAACAGCTTGCATTCTATGTGGCTGACGGCGGGCGTTCTATGCCGCATTTACCTATTACTGATACTTTAATGTTCCTTCCCACATAGAATTTGAACCATAAGGATCGTATGGGTATATTCCGGCGCAAGAGCGAACTTCGAGATAACAAACGGTCACAATCTGTAAAGGTCAACTATGATGAAGAGTAGTCATCACGAATATGTCATCGGCGTCGATGTTGGGACCGGCAGCGCGCGCGCCGGGCTGTTCGATTTGCAAGGGCGGCTGGTCGCTTCAGCGGCGTACCCGATTCAAATCTTTCGACCGTGTCCCGATTATGTCGAGCAGTCGTCGCGCGATATCTGGCGGAATGTCTGCCTTGCCGTGCGCGATTGTTTGGAGAAGGGAAACGTCGAGCCGCGCCGGATTGTCGGCCTCAGTTTCGATGCGACGTGCTCGCTCGTAGCGCTCGACGCGGAGGACCGCCCCCTGACCGTTTCGCCGGACGGCGACCCGGACCACAACGTCATCGTCTGGATGGATCACCGCGCGACCCGGCAGGTGGAGAAGATCAACAGCACGGGCCATCGTGTGCTCGACTATGTCGGCGGTGGGCTCTCGCCGGAGCAGGAGCCGCCGAAACTGAAGTGGATCAAGGAGAATCTACCCGGCACGTGGGAGCGTGCGCGCCGCTTCTTTGATCTGGCCGACTACCTCGTTTACGAAGCGTGTGGCGAGGACGCGCGCAGCCTCTGCACGGTCGTGTGCAAATGGACTTACCTCGGGCACGAGGGCGAGCGAGGTGGGTGGGACAGGAGTTTCTTCGAGCGGATCGACCTGGACGACCTCTTCACCCCCAATCGGGCGGGCGAGCGTTTCGAGCCGCCCGGCGCGCGGGCTGGCGGGTTGACCTCCACGGCGGCGAAGGAACTTGGACTGCTCGACGGCATGACAGTCGCCGTCGGCGCCATTGACGCGCACGCCGGTGGTATCGGCTCGCTCGGCATGACGGACGGCGCCAACGACTTTTCGCCCGCCCAGATCGAACGAACGCTGGCGCTCATCGGCGGCACATCGTCGTGCCACATGGCGACTTCGCCGGAGCCGCGCTTCATCAAAGGAGTGTGGGGGCCGTATTACGGCGCGATGGTTCCGGGGATGTGGCTGACCGAAGGCGGGCAGAGCGCGACCGGCGCGCTGCTCGATCACGTGATTGATAATCACGCTTACACTCCGCGACTCCGGCTCGAAGCGCAGAAACAGGGTATCACTGTTTACGAATTGCTCAATCGCAAGGTCGCGGAGATGGGCGCGGAGGCGGAACTGACGGCGGATTTGCACATGCTGCCGGATTTTCATGGCAACCGCAGCCCGCGCGCCGACGCGGATGCTCGCGGCGCCATCAGCGGACTTGCGCTCGACTCATCATTGGAATCGCTGGCGCGCATCTACCTCGCGACAATACAAGCCATCGCCTATGGCGCGCGCCACATTATCGAAACCCTCAACTCGCATGGCTATCAGATCAACCGCATCCACGCTTGCGGCGGAGGGGCGAAGAATCCGCTGTGGATTCGTCAGCACGCCGACATCACGGGCTGCGAAATCTATGTGGCGCCTGACAGCGAACCCGTGCTGCTCGGCGCGGCGATGCTCGCAGCGGTCGCGGCTGGCCGCTACTCAAGCATTATCGAGGCGATAGGCGCGATGAGTCAGTCGGCGGAAGTGATCAAACCTGATCCGACGTATGGGGAATTCCATTCGCGAAAGTATAAGGTCTTCAAATTGATGTATGAGCATCAGCTCGAGTACCGGCGGTTGATGACTGCGGCGCCACGCTGAGAGCGGCAGGTTCCGGACGATGCCGCATTATATACAATATAAATGATAATAAAGGAATGAAATGAAGAAACGAATCGCGCTCTTTTATCCTGGTGACGCCCGCGCATTGCCGAACGAATTGGCCATACCGAGCGTCACCGAAACTACCTCGCAACTCGAAGCGGCGCTTCGCCGGCTCGGCCACGAGCCGTATCGCATCGAAGGCTTCATCACCAAGCCGCATGAGGCGATTGAGAAGTTGAGCGGCGTTGACGACCCGCTCATCGGCGTCTGCGTACATTGGCTCTACGGCCCGCACACGACCGACGGCGTGGTCGGAAAGGACACCCCGCTTTTGCTGGCCAGTAATTTTTCGGGGCGCTGGCCGGGCCTCGTCGGACTGCTTAACACGGGCGCGTGTCTGGAGAGTCTCGACCGCAAATTCTCGCGCGTCTGGACGGACGCGCCGGACTGGAGCCGCGACGGCGAGTTCATGAGCCGCCTCGACGAATGGTGTGAGCGCGGAAGCGTCGCTTACTCCGAGGACGAGATCAGCGACGGCGCGCCGGTTTCACCCGAAGCCGAGCGGCGCGCCCGCTTCGTTGCCGAAGAGATTCGCCGCCGCCGCGTCATCCTGCTCATGCTCGGCGACACCTCGATGGGGATGATCAACGGCTACTTCGGGCCGCGCCTGCTCAACAAGCATGGCTTCACGGAACACAAGATAGATCAGGCGTGGATCATCGACCGGGGCCGGCGCATTAACGATCGGCGCATCGATGACGCGCTCGCGTTCGTCAAGGCGAAAGGTGTGACCTTCCACTACGGCGAGACCGGGGCCGAAGACTTCGACGAACAGGCGACGCGCGAACAACTGCGCGACTACCTCGTCGCGCTCGACATGATCAACGAGTACAAAGCCGACTGCCTCGGCTGGCAGTACCAACTCGGCCTCATCCCGTTGCGGCCCCCGTCTGACTTCGCCGAAGGCCTTTTCAACTCGACGTGCCGGCCCGAATCGAACGGCGACACCCTGGCTTGCGCGACAGAGGCCGATCAGGGCAACGCTGTGCCGATGGAGATGATGAAGCGGCTGCTCAAGGCGAAGGGGCTACACCAGGCGGTCATGTTCCATGACGTGCGCTGGGGGGCGAAGCATGAAGGGCGGTTCTTGTGGGTGTTGCTCAATTCCGGCTCATGCGGAGCTTACGCCTTCAACCACGATCCTGACACGCTGGCGGGCGTACATTCATACCGCCAGCCTTCGGCTTACTTCCCGACCCCGGGCGGCACATTCGCTGGCGAAAGCCTCGCGGGCGAGATTACCTGGGCGCGGGCTTACATCAAACAAGGGGCGCTGTGGATGGACATCGGGCGCGGCGAAGTCATCAGGCTGCCCGCCGAAGTTCGCGACGCATGGTGGGAAGGGACGACGCGCCAGTGGCCGTTTATGGCTGCAGACTTGCGAATCTCACAGGAGACGCTGATGGCGCATTACTTATCAAATCACATCGCTGTCGCTTATGGCGACATCTTCGAGGAGATGGTCGCACTCTCTCGGGAACTTGGCTTCCAGGTGCGGATTCTGCAAGAGCGCAGATGACGGGTGATGAATGGTGAATCGACACATTCCATATCATTCTAGACTTAGAGAAAATGTCCGACAAACGTAAGTTTACCGGACGCTGCGGCGACTGCCGCTCTCAATATGGCTGATAGCTCTGGCGAAAGACGCGGGGGCAGACGTTTTTCCGCTCTAAAAACCTGCGGTTGAAGTTGGACAGGTTATTGAAGCCCGACTGATAAGCCGCTTCGGAGATGGAGACGTCTGTTTCCAGCATTAGTTTGCAGGCGTGGCTCAATCGCAATTCCGTGACGTAATCCGTAAAACTTTTGCCCATTGTGCGCTTGAAAAAACGGCTGAAAGCGCTGACGCTCATATTGATGAGGGCTGCGGCTTCCGGCAGCGTGATCTCTTCGGCGTAATGCCGATTGATCCAGGTGCAGACCCGGTCAATGCGCGTCTCGTTCTCCGACGGCAGCGCCGGCGCAAAGTCCTGGCTCGCCAGAAACTGATACTCCTCCGATTGCGCCAGCGTATCCAGAATGCCGAGAAAACAACTGAGCTTCGCCGGGCCGGACAATTCCGTCAATTCCAGAATCTTCTTTCTGGCGGCCTCGCGCGTTTTGCCGCGAAAGCTCAGGCCCCGCGCGGCGCGCTTCATCAATAATCGGATGTGATGCCATTCCGGGTCGTCAAGCAGTGAATCGCCGATGAAGTAGTTGCCGAACTGAATGGCGATGGACTGGTACACTCCCCTGCGCCGTGGCAGATTGGGATCGCTGCACCATGTATGCGGCAGTTCCTTGCCCATCAAGACTATATCACCCGCGTTGAAGCGCCCGATGTGATCCCCGAT
>DASUFM010000446.1:0-9158 GCA_036274535.1 Blastocatellia bacterium | reverse complement strand
TCCTCCCATAACTTTCCCGAGACTACTCGCATGCGCGACGCTTTTGTAATGATCTCCATAAACGCCCTTTCAAAAGGCCTGAAAACAATTGAAGCGCCGACCTTCCCGGCCGGCGCTTCATGAGCTTGATCGATTTGTATTTATCAAGAAGTTCGGCAAAATCATCTGGCCGAACGCGGTCGGGGCTCCCGCATAACATCCCGTTCTACATAAGCATCGACAAAGTCGATGACAGGGCCGGCGCTCCGGCTCAATTAATGGGTAATCTGCGTTGATTTGCGGTCCCGTAAGAAGATTCATCGAAAAGCTCTCTTCTCTACATCGTGACGAAAGATTGTAATTATATGCCCGCGAGCGGGCTTTGCAACGCCCCCGCTTGTCGCTCAATTGGCGTATATCGATACGGATGAGGAATCGTTCAAATCGTCCAACAGCCGCCGGATCGTTTTGCCGTAGGCCGGATGGCGCAGTTCCGGCGCGATCTCGGCCAGCGGCGCGAGCGCGAATCTGCGCAGATGCATTCGCGGGTGAGGCAGCGTCAGCGCCAGGCCGTCACGAACGTCATCGATCACCGTCCCGTCAAGGAGCAACAGGTCGATGTCTATCGTGCGCGCGCCTTTCGGGATCAGGCGCGCGCGGCCCAGGCGCGCCTCCACATCAAGGCAGAGTCTGAGCAGCGAAAACGGCTCGATCATTGGCGCGCTGACGGCCACCGCCATGTTCAAAAAATCGGGCTGGTCGAGGTAATCAACCGGCTCGGTCTCGTAAATTGATGAAATGGCCGCCAGATTCAGGCCGGCGTCGCGTAATTCCTTCATCGCGCGCAGCAGGTTGGCGGCGCGGTCGCCCAGATTCGATCCCAGGCCCAGATACGCGACGCTTAAGTCACGCGATCCAGGGAACAAAGAAGTTGATTTGCCATTTGCCATATGAGATTTGAGATTTAAGATCGCCGCGCTTGAGGATGATTGGAAGATTTCCGGTCAATGTCAAATCTCAAATCTCAAATCTCATATGGCGTATATTGCGCAAGCTCCATACAGCCTGTAATGTGGCGGTTGAATGGCTCAGAAACAAATTTCATCAACTTCGTCTGACGCCGTGGTTTCGGCGAAAGGGGCGTCGCGCGTCCGGTCGGGCCATCTATGGATCTATCGCAGCGACGTGACGCAAAAGCCGCAGGCCGAGAGCGGGTCCATCGTCCGCATAGTCGATCAGCGCGGCCGATTTATCGCGCGGGCGCATTACGGCAAAGAGTCCGAAATCAGTCTGCGAATAATTTCGAAAGAGGACGTCGAGATCACGCGCGAGTTCTGGCTTGCGCGCCTGCGCGCCGCAGCCGGGTGGCGCGAACGAGTGGTAAGCGATACGGACGCTTACCGCCTGATTCATGCCGAAGGCGACCTCCTGCCCGGGTTGATCGTTGACCGCTACGGCGATTGTTTTGCGATACAAACGCTGACGCGCGGAATGGATGCGTTGAAGTCGATGTGGACCGAACTGCTCCTCGAAGAATTCCATCCGCGCCTGATCGTCGAGCGCAACGACGCCAAAGTTCGCCAGCTCGAGGGGCTGCCGATGATCAACAGTACGCTTTACGCCGCCCGGCCGGCGACGGCCGGCGGTCTGATCGTCACCGAGAACGGAATCAGATTCGGGATAGACCTGCTGGAAGGGCAGAAGACAGGCGCGTTCCTGGACCAGCGCGAGAATCGCGCGGCGGCTTTGCGCTACGCGCGCGGGCGCGGGCTTGACTGTTTCAGCTTTCACGGTTCGTTCGCGCTCCACATGGCGAAAGGCTGCGAACGCGTCACCGCCGTCGACATCTCAGAACCGGCCATCGAAAACGCCCGCCGCAACGCGGAACTCAACAACGTCACACGCGTCGAATTCGTCGCCGGCAATGTCTTCGACCTGCTGCGCGATTACGACGACGCGGGCGAACGTTTCGACACGATCGTGCTCGATCCGCCGGCCTTCGCCAAAAACCGCGGCGCGGTCGAGGGCGCGCTGCGCGGTTACAAGGAAATCAACCTGCGCGCGCTGCGATTGTTGAATCCGGGCGGCGTCCTGGTCACCTGCTCATGTTCTTATCACGTGGGCGAGGAATTATTTCTGGAGACGATCGCCGACGCCGCGCGCGACGCCGGGCGGGCCGTGCAAATCGTCGAAAAACGCACGCAATCCCGCGACCATCCGATCCTGCTGACCGTGCCAGAGACTTATTATTTGAAATGCGTTGTGGCGAGGGTTGTGGACTGACCTGACGGCGCCACAATTTACCAAATTGTGGCGCCTGTCCGGTTCAAACGGGAATCGTTTGAAATCGCGCCACGGTCCGGCTGGCGTTGTCCGCGCCGATCTCGGGATTGAGCGCCAGGTCGCGCTCGTAAATCAGCATGTATCTCACGATATTGTCGTTTTCGCCGGCGCCGGAAAGCGCCGCGACCAGATCGGTCAGGACGTTGTACGCGCCTTTCGTCTGATAGACGCCTTTATCGCTCTTCGTTCCAATCTGAGTATATTTGGTCGCGGCGTACTCGGAACAGTTGATGAGGTCGTCATCGTGATTGATGTAGCCCTTGCCGACGATCACCTGGCAACCTACAGACCACGCGCCGACATTAAACAATCCTTCGCCGCCCCAGTGAATATTAATCGTATTGTTGGGTTCCAACGGTTTGACGAGGTCCGCGTCCGTCAAAATATTGTCTTTTGAGCGGACGACCAGAACGCCGCGGCCCAAAGGTTTCAACGCCTGGAAGACTCGATTCAAATCCGAGATCTTGTGCCAGCCGAACCGGTACAGGTGCTGCCCCTGGGTCAGAAAAGGGAAGCCCTCCGGGTTTTCGGTCGCGCCCGGATCGGTGGAACCGAGAAATTTGAACGCCAGTCCTCGGATGAGCAGAATGAACACGTCGTCGAATTGTCGCTGGCCGGCTTTTAGTTCCGTCTCGTTCCGGCGAACTCCGATCAGGTGAATCCTGTTCGGATCGAAGTCCCAGTTTGAAACCTTGATGGTGTCGGAAGATTGGGCGTAGTCATTCACCTTACGCAGCATGGCGTTTGGAGAGGCGACGTATTTTTCCTTGACTTTATGGAGCAGCGACATCCATTTTGCATATTGCCGGCTCGTGGCGGCCGCGCTCACGCCGGCCCATTCGGCCTTTTGATTTCTCGCGCGCCAGCGATTCGCGTGCGCGATCGTTTTAGGTCCCATTATGCCGTCAGGCGCCCCGATCCCGGCATCGCCTTCGACGGTCCGCACGTACTCCTGAAAAAGACGGATGGCCGAAAGCGTGCGATAGCCGCAGATGCCGTCGACTTTGCCGAAGGGGAAGATTCCGGCGTCTTTGAGGAAGCTCTGCGCTTCCGCCACGGTCATCGCGCTCTCGCCGAGCTCCCGAAGGGGCGTCCATTCGCCGTCCTTCTCTCCACGCAGCTTATCTTTTTCCCAGTTTGGCATCCCGGCCACGCCGGTCAGCTTGTTGGCGTATTCAAGGTATTCCTCAAGAGCCGAGGATGAGACGTCTGAATCGTAGGTTCCGAGGCTGATCATGGCTGTTCCTCCATAGGTTTTGCCGCAGAGCCACAGAGATAAAAAGACAAGGGGACAAGGGGACAAGGGGACAAGGAGACAAGGAGACGGGGAAAAAGACGCCCTTTCCCTTGTCTCCCTTTCTCCTTGTCTCCCCTCTCTTCTTATCTCTGTGGCTATTCATTTTAGCTTTCGCCGTGCTCTTCGCCGTCGTAATGGAGCGTCGTCGCTTCTTCCTCGATGACGGTGTCGAGATGAACGGGGCGTCCCCAGAGTTTGTGGACGTATTCGAGCACTTTGCGGGCGTATTTCAGATCAAGTTCCGCGCCCTCGTAGCGATGGCGCAGCAGAAGCTCCAGGTTGCCGTCGTAATCGCCGTCGGCGACCTCGATGTATGGGTATCCGAAGTTTGTCATGTTGGCGACGAGTTGATCGCGCACGCGCTCCCAGCGTTTGTCGGTGACGGTCCACTCTTCTTCATCGACCAGTTCGTAAACGAACAGGTCGAGCTCTTCGCATAAATCTTCGGTCAGGTAGTTGCGAAGCAGCGAGATGTCGTTTTCCGTCTCGCGCACTTCCATCAGCTTCGCCAATCCCTGTCCCGGCTTGCGGCCGAACTTCTCCCTCTCCTCGGCGGTTGGATTGTTCCAGCGCTTTTCAATATCTTCCAGGACCTTGTAGCCGACGTAGTAGGGGTTGAGCTGGCCGCGGTGAGGTGAAACAACGCCCGCGTGCAACTCGGCGAACTCGACATGCTCGTTATCCGGCAGGTCAAGTTCACGCATGATGCGTGAATGCCAGAACGAATTGTGATTGACGAAACCGTTGGCGACGTAGGAATGTTTCTCGTCAACAGTGATGTCATAAACATCGGCGCAGCCACGCTCGATTTCCACAATCTCGTCTGTCAAATCCTCTTTTCTGAACCACTGCCGATTTTCAACGTGCTCACGTAGCGCTTCCTGCTTGCGGGACAAACTGAATCCAATTTCGGAGAGAAATCGCGCCGCCGATGTTCCGGATATCTCCAACTGCTGGATGTCGTACAGTTGTTTGCGCTGGCGCGACAGGATTCCGTAATTGAGCAGAATAATCTGGACGGCGTTTATCAATTCCTTGCTGGCCGAAGAAAGACAGATGCCTTGAGGCCCGGCATAAGCGTCGGCATCGAAATACCCGCGCAGAAACGCCGACATAACACTTTTCGGTGAGCGGAGGATGAGGGAGGGAATTTTTTTGTCCCTGGCCTTGTCTTTAAGATTGACGCCGACCGATTCAAGCAGTTTCCAAAACTCACGCGAGTAGACAACGACGCGCCAGCGGTTGTGGCCTTCGCTTTCATCCAGCCTGACGTAAGCTGGCGCCCCAAATGTTGCGGCGATTATTTCAGAAAGCCGTTGCGCCAGTTCCTCGTCACCTGCCGTTAATCCGATTCCCGATTTGTTCAGATTGCCGTCCCCTATGAAATAGCCAAGGAACCAGCCCATTTCCTCGTTCAGCTCAGTTGGCGCTTTCAGCATGGTTCGCGTTGACATAACTCTTCCGGTCCACCCCGGCCGATATGCCAAAGTTGACAACGCAGCGCCAATCGCTTCCGCTCCACGCGACTTGTGAGTTCCATGGAGATGCCTATGCGCCGTCATATATGAAACGCCGGCCAGTTCAGCCACTGCTCCTAAAGACGCGCTTGGCGGCGTCGGAATGAAATTTAACGCTTGCTTTTGAACCGGCCAGACGTTTGTTTCGTACGCAAGCCTGATATAGTTCCCTACGCCGATCTCGCTGAGGTAAGTCCAACTTCCGTCAACAAGTTGCACTCTGTGCTTTTCTGCGCCCTCAATCGTGAACCCTCGACGGGTACGGATGCGGATAGTCGGAACTTTTTCTTCCTTGTGAAAATCCGTAACCCAGTTCAATTCATTCTGTCCCCCGCTGGCTACCCGTATCTTCTTACGGGCCTCGTATAGCTCATCAAAACGCAGAAAGCCATTTTCAGTGGCCAGCAGCGAATCGCCTGTGGCGCAAGCCCAGCCTTCATTCAATGTCTTGGTTTGCATCTGCGGCACGAAATAGAGCATCTCGTCGTGGATCATGCTCATCACGTCGCGCTGCCAGGGCTGCAGTATCGGCGAATTCTGCATGATGTACCAGACAATGTCTTTTTCCGCCGGCCTCTCTTTCTCCTGCGCCTTAGCCGCTTCGGCCTTGGCCATGGCATCGCGCTCCTGGGGCGAAATCAGGTCGTCGAAAGGCTTCGGCGACGCGGCCCGTTTCTCGTCGTGTTTCTCCTCGCGGCCGTCTTTTTTGATGAAGAAGTATGGGTCGATGTGCTCTTCTATCGAGAGCACCGCGTCGAGAAACTCCTCGACCACCTTGCGCCCGTATTTGAACTCGTATTCGTTGATCCGCCGCGCATGAAGCGCCGCGTCGTCGATCATCCGGCGGTTGGTTTGCGAGAAGTAGGCGTTGTGCTTGAAGAAATCCACATGGCCAAGCACATGCGCGATGACCAGCTTGTTCTGCAGCAGCGAGTTGTTTTCCAGTAAAAAGGCGTACGACGGATTGGAATTGATCACGACCTCGTAGATTTTCGACAGGCCGAAATCATACATCGTCTTCATCTTGTGATAGGCCTTGCCGAACGTCCAGTGCGAGTACCGGCCGGGCAGCGCGTAAGAGCCGACCTCGTACATCACGGTCGAGGGCACGATCTCGAACCGCGTAGGGAACGGGTCCAGACCGAATTTGTTCGTGGCGATGTCCCAGATCTGTTCGAGAGCCTTTTCGAGTTCGCGTACTTCTTTATCCATAAGTCCACCCATTGAAAAGTTACGCGGTCAATATATCATGAATAGGCCCTATAGAGCCTATAGGGCCTATAGGAGTGGAAAATGCCCAATTATGCTGAAATGACCACGACAGAACTGATCGATATGCTCTTCAAGGAGGAAGACCGGGCGACGCTGGAACACGCGCGGGAGCTGATCTCTCGCGGCGAAGACGCCGCCCGCCCGCTGCGCGAAATTCTGGCGAACGAAGATTACTGGTACGAGGGGCAGGGCGGCGATCATTGGATCGTGGTTCACGCCATCAACATTCTCGGCGCGTTGCGCGACGAGAAGGCGCTGCCGCTGTTGCTCGAGATGGTTCCGCACGCCTATTTCTCCAACCACGAAGCGGCGGTCGAAGTCCTGCCCGCGGCGCTGGGCAATTACGGCGAAACGGCGGTCGAGCCTTTAATGAATTTCATCAGCGAATATCGCGGGGCTTACCGCGACAACCCGGATTTCGCCCACGCCCGGCACACTGTCTCCGCGGCCCTGACGCGCATCGGGCTGAAGAACGAAGCGATCCGCCCGCGCGTCGCCGATTTCATCACCGGATTATTCACCGATCCTCATGAAGACGACAGAATTTATCTGTCGTTCAGCTCCGGCCACCCCATCGCGCTCGACAGGGAACCAGGAAAAGAACGCAGTCTGAAGGCCGTCCGCGCCGCATACGAACGTGGAATGATCAGCCAGGAGATCAATGGAAACTTCAAGGAATTTACGAGAATGGTCAGGGAGCGGCATCCGGGCCTCTTCAACGATTTGCAATCGAACTTGTTCGACTTTTATAACCCCAGGGAAATCAGCAGGCGACAAAAAGCTCGCGCGGAAAACCAGGAAGAAGACCCATACCAGCCGGAGTCCAGGCCACCCATTCCCGCAGGCTATTTGATGTCGGACGGAGGCGGCCTGCAGCGAGCGGAGAAAGTCGGCCGCAACGACCCATGCCCCTGCGGTTCGGGGAAGAAATATAAAAAATGTTGCGGTGAATAGTATATGAACAGACGGATAGGACGGATAGGCTAAATAAGAATCACGTACTATCTGTCCCATTTGTCCTGTCATAATTGACAACCTGGAAATCAATCCCTAAAATCAGTTGTTTTCTAATCCGATGACCCGAGAAATATCCCTCGCTGGTTCGCAAACCATGCATAGCCAAGCCCTGATTACCCTGGAATTCGACAGACTCAAAGAGTCGCTTCTGCGACAGGCTCGCACTCCGCTCGGCGCGGCGGTGGCTGAAGCGCTGACTATTTCAGTCAGCGAGGCGGAGATTGTTCATGAATTGCGGCTCGCGAGCGAAGGCGTAGCTTATCTGCGCGAAGGGGCCACGGCGCTGGACGTGAACGACCTGCCCGACCCGCGTCCCGCGCTGGGTAAACTCAACGTCGCCGACGTCAACCTGGAGCCGTTCGAGATCCTGAACCTGTTGCGTCTGATTTCGGTGGCGATGGGATTGCGCGAAACTTTCCACAACGAGCAGGAGGATTTCCCGCTCATCCGCGAGATCACCGAAACGATCCCCAATCTGCGCGCTCTCTATCAACGGTTGCGCGGCCGCATTTCGCCGAACGGCGAGATAGAGGATTTCGCCAGCCCGGAGCTGCGAGAGGTCCGGTTCCAGATTTCAAGGCTGCGTTCGCAAATCCAGCGTTCGCTCGAAAATATTCTGAAGCGCGCCGAAGAAGCGCATGCGCTGCAGGACGAGTTCGTCACGATCCGCAACGAACGGTATGTCATCCCGATTCGCAACGATAATCGCGGCGCCGTCGCGGGCGTGGTTCACGGGATGTCGTCCTCGGGGCAGACGGCCTTCGTCGAACCGCTGGAAACCATCGGCCTGAACAATGAACTGGTCCGGTTGCGCGAACTCGAACAGGTCGAGATTACCAAAGTCCTCTTTTCGATCACCGAAGAGTTGCGCGAAGAGCGGGAGGCGCTGGAAGCGATGGCCGCCTGCGTGGGGCGGATCGATTTCATCGCGGCCAAGGCGCGCCTGGGCGTGGCGCAAAACGCGATCGAGCCGAAGATCAACACGTCCGGCAGGCTCGCGCTCAAAGACGCGCGCCACCCGCTGCTGGAAGCCAGCCTGAAAGCGCAGGGAGCGCGGATCGTCCCGATCTCCATGGAACTCGACGCCGAGCGCCGTGTGATGGTCGTCAGCGGCCCGAACGCCGGCGGAAAGACCGTGGTTTTGAAGACCGCCGGATTGCTTTCGCTGATGGCGCAGGCCGGATTGCTCGTTCCCGCCGCCGAGGGCGACCTGCCCATCTTTCATCAGATACACGCCGACATCGGCGATCACCAGTCAATCGCGGCCAATCTTTCGACCTTCACCGCGCACATCCAGAACATTCGCGGAATCAGCGATGAACTCGCCCCCCCGGCGCTCATTCTGCTCGACGAGGTCGGAACCGGAACGGACCCGGAAGAAGGCTCGGCGCTCGGCGTCGCGATGGTCGATTATTTTCGCGAATGCGGCTCTCATGTCATCGTCACTACACATTACAGCGGCTTGAAAATGTATGCGACCAACACGCCCGGCGTAATTAATGCAAGCGTAGAGTTCGACGAGCGTACACTGAAGCCGACTTACCGCCTGTTGACCGGTCTGGCCGGCTCATCTTCCGGCATTGAAATTGCGCGCCGCTTCGGATTACCCAAAGCCATTACTGAACGCGCGGCGGACCGTGTTAAGACCGCCAGCGCGGAAGCGACCGAATACCTGCGCAGGCTGAAAGACCAGTTCGACGCCCATCGACAAAACATCGCGGCCCTCGAAGAAG
>DASUFM010000445.1:0-3423 GCA_036274535.1 Blastocatellia bacterium | reverse complement strand
CGGCGGTGAATTCCGCAATAACCGCGACTTCCTGCTCCAGGTTCAAGACAACGGCGGAACGCGCGGTCGCTATATCTTCGGCCCCAATCAAACCGCCATCCCATCCGACGCGGCGGCGATCAGTGGCATCGCTAACGCCTTCGCCTCGTTCCTGCTGGATGCCCCGAACAGAATCGGGCGCGATCTGACCGTGATTGACGAGCCGGGGACGCGACATAAAGCCATCTTCTCGTTCATTAACGATAAGTGGCAGGTCTCCAAACGTCTGACTATTGATCTGGGCCTGCGCCACGAGTTTTACACGCCGCACACGGGCATCGTGAAAAAGGGCGGCTTGTCGAACTATGACATCACCAGCAACACACTGCAGGTCGCCGGGTACGGCGCCATCCCATTCAATGTGGGCGTGAAGAATTACTACAAAAACTTCGCGCCCCGTTTGGGCGCGGCATTCCGCTTCAACGACAAGACAGTGCTGCGCGCCGGCTTCGGAACGAGCATTATTCCATTCCCTGACAACCGCTACGCCTTCAACTTCCCGGTAAAGCAGAACAACCAGTTCAACCCGCCCAACAACTTTGCGGTAGCCGGTTCGATGGCGGCGGGCTTGCCTGCGCCCCAGGTTTTCAGCGTGCCCGACAACGGGGTCATCCAGGCGAATACGCCCCTCTTACTCAACGCGGGTCTCTTTTATGTGCCTCCTGATCTGAAGGAAGGAAAGATCCATTCATACAACGTGGCTTTCCAGCGCGAACTCTGGTTCGGTTTTTCAGGTGAGGCGGCTTATGTCGGCAACCACGCCACCGGAATTCTCACTGATTTCGATTTGAACGCCGCCACAACATTGGGACAAGGCAACGCCGGCCGGCCTTTCAATCAGAAGTTCGGCAAGAACGCCTCCGTCAGAACATGGTCTCCCACCGATACGCACTACGATTCATTGCAGGTCAAGATTGATCGCCGCTTCAAGCAAAGCTGGCTGGTGGCTACCAGCTATACGTTGGGGCGCGCAATCAATTTCTCCGACGATAATGGAGGCCTCGGCACGCCGGCGAATCCATCGCTGAGCGAAGGCCGGGCCGGCTTTGATCGCACACACATGTTCACCGGCAGTTTTGTGTGGGACATTCCGTTTGCGAACAAGAGCAACGGATTTATCAGAGCGATCTTCGGCGGCTGGCAGGTCTCCGGCATCTTCGTCGCGCAATCCGGCACGCCGATCAACTTCACGGCCAATGGAACTTCACTCAACGCTCCCGGCAATACTCAACGACCGGATCTGAATGGCGAGCCGAAGGTTTTTGGTAAGATCGGGCCCGGCTCGCTTTACTTCGATACGTCAGTCTTTTCCGCGCCAGTCGGCGCCACATTCGGAAATATGAAGCGCAATGCCTCGATCAATGGGCCACGCTACATGAATCTGGATGGCACGCTGATCAAGCGATTCAAATTCACCGAGCGTATTGGTGGAGAGTTAAGGGTGGACGCGCTCAACTTCTCCAACAGCCCGCACTTCAACAATCCTGACGGTAATTTCGCCAACACAGCGACGTTCGGGCAGATCGGCAGCGGCGGCGCGTTCGGCCAACGCTCAATCCGCTTCGGAGCAAGAGTCACATTCTGATCGGCGCTGAATAAACGCCGATTTTGAGAAGGGCGCCAGATCTGTTCATGGCTGGCGCTCTTTTCGGCTACAATGGCGCTCCCGCGATACGATTCCAGTGGGTTGGCCGACGGTGGTAAAGAGCCACAGCGGTCTTCATTCTCAAACAAAACAAAGGAGAACATCATGAGTCGGCAATCAGTCACTCGGAGAGATTTCGTGAAACAGGCGTCGGCGTCGGCGGGCGCCGGGATGGTTATATCCGCCGCTTCTTACGGCAAAATTCCGGGCGCGAACGACCGCGTGCGTTTGGGCATCATCGGCCCCGGCGCGCGAGGGCGGGAATTGATGAACGCGTTCATCAAAGTCCCTGAGGCTGAATTCGTCGCCGCGGCCGATGTCTATACGCGCAGCCGGGAAGAGGCGAAGAAGATCGCGCCGGAGATAAAGGCGTTCACCGATCATCGAAAGTTGCTCGAATTGAAAGATGTCGACGCGGTGATCGTCGCCACGCCGCTGCATTGCCACGCCCGGCATTTCCTGGACACTCTGGCGGCGGGCAAAGATTTATATTGCGAAAAGACCATGACCTGGTCGATCGGAGAGGCCGAAACCTGTCTGGCCGCGGCGAAAAAGGCTTCCAACCGAGTCATAGGCGTCGGCCAGCAGCACCAGAGCGCGGGTTATTTTATGGACGCTCGTAAATGGATCAAGGACGGGCTCGCCGGCAAGGTGGCCAGCGTGGAGTCATGGATGAGCCGCAACACGCCTCGCGGCAAGGGGCAATGGGTTCGCCCTATCCCCGAAGATTGCAACGCTCAGAACGTCGATTGGAATGCGTTTTTGAACGGACGCCCGAACCGTCCCTTCGACGCCCAGAAATTCATCAACTGGCGCCTTTACTGGGAATTTTCGGGCGGCAACTTGACCGAGAACATGGTCCATCAGATAGGCTGGATTATCGGGGTGTTGGATCTGGGACTGCCCACGGCGGCTTATATGTCGGGCGGGGTGTTCTCCGAAAAAGACGGGCGCGAAGTTCCCGATACAATTTCGGTGACGCTCGATTACCCGAACGATCTGATAGTTTCCTGGCAATCGACCTTCAGCAACAGCCGTTTCGGCCTCGGCGTCAGGATCCTGGGCTCGGACGGCACAGTCGAATGGCTGGCCGGCACGACGGATATGGTCTCCGGACAATCGTTGAGCGGCTGGGCTTACTCTCCCGAAAAAGCGAATCGCCCCAGCGCCGAGGCCATCAAGGGCGACTCGAAAGGCGAGAATCATTACGCCAACTTCGTTGAATGCGTCCGCTCGCGAAAAGAACCGAACGCTTCGGTCGAACTCGGCTATCGCTCGGCCATCGCAGCGCACATGGCCAATCTGTCGTATCGCCGAAAAGAAAAAGTGACGCTGGAAACAATGCGGCAATCGGCCCACAAATAGCCGATGTCATTGGAATTGAAAATCGGTTGGGGCGGAAGGAACTACGGATTTAACGGATGCGACGGATTGTTACGGATCTGTATCGATCCGTTCTCACCTGTAAAATCTGTGGTTTCTTCTTCCTTCATTTTCCAAAAATTCCAATCGCGATTTAAAAATATGGATAAAATTGCGCAAGACGCATGGAGGCGTCCGCGTAAGTACAGCCAAATCAGCGCCAGGCGCTGATTGCCCTGTAGGGCACGATGCTTGCCTCTAATTAATTGTTTATCGTCTGGAAAGTATTCCCTTCTTTATCTGTATATCTAATAGAACAAGTAAGCCTGGAGTGATTTTTCTTTTCCAGGCCCTGGTGTTTGGTTAGAGTCCTTACT